>JAZSOY010000023.1:0-11852 GCA_045537155.1 Acutalibacteraceae bacterium | reverse complement strand
CGATGGGCTAACGCCCATCCAGGGCAAAAGCCGAAAAAAGCACCAAAAAAGATTGGGCATAGGCATTGTGGGGATCGGGTCTCTTATGGCATACCGTAAATTGCAGCATTGTGCAATACTTCCTATAAAGTTTTCTCGTTTTGGTTGCGAAGTCGGAGGCGGTATTGTATAATATGGATGTATTATACGCAGAAAGGGCGTGACACCGTGACGGATACCTCTCCAGCCACCTTGTTTTCGCAACAGCAAGAGCGTGCGGCTATTCGTCGCAATGCCAATGCGGTTGGATTCTTTTTGTTGGCTTTGCTCGCCGGACAAACCGTGGTGTCAATACTCATAGTGATGGCACAGTTGAGTGGTTGGATTGCGGCGGGACAGGACAACTACGGACTGGACAATACGGCGTACTTATTGGTACAAATGATACAGTATTTATTGTGTACGATTGTGCCGGTTATGGTGGCGGTGTTGATTATGCGGCGTTGGGACAACCCTTTTCCGACGCACCGCGTGCCGCGCGGTACGTATGGAATCGCTGTGTTCGGCGGCATGGCAGTTGCTGCGCTTGCTAACCTAATGGCTGACTATATTATCAATTTTTTGGTGTCGCTCGGTGTACCGATGCCGCAGTTTCCCGAAACGGTAGAGCCGACCCTCATCAGTTTGTTGCTCAACGTAGTCAGCGTGGCGGTACTTCCGGCGCTGGTAGAGGAAATGATTTTCCGCGGATATATCCTCCACGCGCTACGCCCCCACGGGGACGTGTTGGCGGTCACGGTGACAGCGGTGCTGTTCGGATTGATACACGGCAACATCTTACAGGTGCCGTTTGCAATGGTGTTGGGATGGATTTTGGGTTGGTTGACGGTACAGACCAACTCCATTTGGCCGGCGGTCGCGTTGCACGGGGTTAACA
Source organism: Acutalibacteraceae bacterium (assembly GCA_045537155.1). Classification (GTDB taxonomy): domain Bacteria; phylum Bacillota; class Clostridia; order Oscillospirales; family Acutalibacteraceae; genus RGIG3009. The sequence goes on along the minus strand of JAZSOY010000023.1, from coordinate 10,936 downwards.
ACTTGATGGCGGTGCTATTAGAGTGGTTGCAACTGCGCGGCTGGATTGACGATAATTTTGCACCGGTTTATTTTACCGCGTTGTTTGTGCTGGGCGGTAGCGTGTGGTTGGTCGCGTTCGTGAAAAAGCCCTCGGTACACGAGGATTGGTTGCGGCCGATGGACGCAGCGCCGTCGGTGTTGACGCGCGCAGGGCGCATCAAAGCGGTGTTGACAGCACCGGCGCTATTGATAGGGGGAATACCGTGGTTGGCGATTTTGTTGATGTCGATGTTTGTCGGATAACGGCGGAAGACGAACCGTTTATGCGGCAGGCACTGGCTTTGGCGCGCGAGGCGGCGGAGGATAGAGAAGTGCCGGTCGGCGCGGTCATTGTACGGGAGGGGCGCGTGTTGGCGACCGGACGGAACCGCCGCGAAGTCGGGCGGCAGGCATTGGCACATGCAGAAATTGAAGCGATTGCGCAAGCGTGTGAGGCGTTGGGAGGCTGGCGGTTATCCGGTTGTACGTTGTATGTTACCTTGGAACCGTGTCCGATGTGCGCCGGCGCGATTATCAATGCCCGACTTGACCGCGTAGTATACGGTGCGCCGGATGCGAAAGCCGGTTCTTGCGGCTCGGTGGTGGATTTGTTTGCGTTGCCGTACAACCATCAACCGGCGGTGACACGCGGTGTATTGGAAGAGGAATGTGCGGCGGTGTTGCGTGCCTTTTTTCGTTCGTTGCGAAAGCAGGAAAAGGAGTGACGGGCTGTGAATGACCGTGAATATGCGTTTTACGGAAAACATTTTGAATATCTGTATTCCTTAGACCAACGGCCGGAGCCGGAGGATTATTATATGCACGCGCATGAACGGTACGAACTTTTCCATTTCATATCCGGCAGTGCGAAGTATTTTGTCGAGGGTACCGAATACACGCTCACGCCGCACGATACGTTGTTGATTCGGCCGTTTGAGGTGCATCGGTTGGTGTTGGTGGACGACACGGTGCCGTATGAACGGGCGGTTATCCATTTTTCAGATAAGATGTTCGGGCGGGATTCGTCGGCGCCTAAAACGCTGCTGCGACCGTTTAACGACCGGGAGTTGGGACGGGGCAATCGCTACGAGGCCACGACATTTTCCGGCGAGGGTTGGCCGTTTCACGGCAATGTTAGCCAACTGTTTGCGCGAATGGGCGACGATGCCGAAGTGTTTATTGCGGCAAAGGTGCAATCCTTTTTAGCAGAAACGCTGTTGCCGTTCGCTAAGCGCGACCGCAATGAAACGCCGTTTTCTGAAAAAATAACCGGTGTGTTGGAATACATTAACACGCATTTATATGAGGATTTAACGGTATCGCGCATTTGCGAGGAGTGCTTTCTGAGTCGCGCACAACTCAATCGGTTGTTTAAGTACGCGACCGGTACGTCCGTTTGGCAGTACATTACGACTAAGCGGTTGTTGCAGGCAAAAACACGGATTCGCAACGGCGAACGCCCGACTGACGTGTATGAGAAATGCGGCTTTGCCGAGTATTCCTCGTTTTACCGCGCATACAAGGCTAAGTTTGGAAATTCTCCCGAGCAGGATAAGTCCAAAGCCGTTCGTGTACTGACGAGAGAGTAATTTTGATAAAAAGAGTCAATTTGCAATACAAATGGCAACTTTTGCAATGGAAATGTGAAATTAAACCCAATACAATGTAAATAAAGGAGGAGATGTCCTATGAAGTCTGCGTATTTATTACGCACATCGGCCGCGGAAGCGCTGTATGAGAAAGTTGCCGCGTTGCCGATTGTGGATTACCATTGCCACTTATCTCCGAAAGAAATTGAGGAAGATGCGCCGTTTACATCCATCGGCGAATTGTGGTTGGGTGCGGACCACTATAAATGGCGGTTGATGCGCGCCGCCGGTGTGGACGAGCGTTACATAACCGGCGATGCTTCCTATCAAGAAAAATTTCGCAAGTTTGCCGGCGCGTTGTCGTTGGCGGCAGGCAGCCCTTTGTATCATTGGGCGCACATGGAGTTGTCGTTGTATTTCGGCATTGATGAGTATTTGACGGAGGACAACGCCGATGAGATTTGGGAGCGCGCGAATGCGGTGATTCGCAAGGAAGGATTGTCGCCTCGGCGTATGATTCGCAAGGCGGGAGTCGTGTACCTTGCTACCACCGACGATGTGGTGGACTCGTTGGAACACCATCGCCGAATTCGTGAGGATGCGTCGTTTGACACGGTGGTTGCACCGTCGTTCCGTACCGACAATGTATTGCAAATTCGTCGTGCCGGGTATCCGGAGTATGTCGCCAAGTTGTCGGAAGTTAGCGGTGTGGCGGTCGAATCGGCTGACACGCTTAAGCAAGCGCTTGTGCAACGGTTGGACCACTTCTGTGAGAATGGATGTCGGTTTACCGACATCGGTATTCCGGATTTCCCGAACGCGATTGCCAGTGATGCCGAGGCGAATGTGACCTATCGCAAGGCATTGGCCGGCGAACCGGTGAGCGATGCTGAATACAGTGCGTTCCTCGGGAACTTGTATTTGTTCCTTGGCAAAGAGTATCATCGGCGCGGTTTGGTGATGCAATGGCATCTGGCCGTGTATCGAAATGCCAGTACCCGATTGTTTGAGGGGCTCGGCCCTGACTGCGGCGGTGACTGTATCGGTGACCCGTTGAGTGGCGCAGCCGTCATTCGGATGCTGGATGCGATTGAACAAGCCGGCGGTGTGCCGCAGACCATTCTATATACTCTGCACCCCGGTATGGCAGACCAACTGGCCACGATTGCCGGCAGTTTTCGCAATGTGCGGTGCGGTACGGCGTGGTGGTTCTGTGACCACAAGCGCGGTATCGAACAACAAATTCAGGTGATTGCTGAACTCGGACACCTGGGTTCGTTCCTCGGGATGTTGACGGACAGCCGTAGTTTCCTTTCCTATGCGCGGCACGATTATTTCCGTCGTATTCTCTGCAACCAGTTGGCAGATTGGTGCGAAAACGGTGAGTTCGACCCGGCAATGGCAGAGGTTGTAGCGCGCCGTGTGAGTTGTGAAAATATCCAAACACTGATAGGAGGATTTGTATGAAACTGACTTTTCGCTGGTATGGTGACGGCGACCCGGTAACGCTGTCGCACATCCGACAGATTCCCCAGATGACGGGTATCGTTTCCGCCATCTACGACACACCCGTGGGCGAGGTGTGGAGCCATGAGAGCATTGCCGCGATGAAGAAAAAGGCCAACGACAACGGGTTGGCGTTCGAAGTGGTGGAGAGCGTGCCGGTTCACGAAGACATCAAACTCGGCAACGAAAACGCACCGCGGTTGATTGAAAATTATTGCGAAAACGTGCGGCGTCTGGGTGCGGCCGGCGTAAAATGTATCTGCTACAACTTTATGCCGGTGTTTGACTGGCTGCGTAGTGAGTTGGAGCACGCACAGCCCGACGGGGCCAATGCGCTCGCATACGACGAGAATACCGTACTCGCCATGGACCCGCTGAAGGGCGATTTGTCGTTGCCCGGTTGGGATTCCAGTTATACCAAAGAACAACTGCACGGCTTATTGAAGGCGTATGCCGAATTGGGCGAGGAGCAGTTGTGGAAGAATTTGGAGACCTTCTTGAAAGCGGTTATTCCGGTGGCAAAAGAGGCCGGCGTTAATATGGCGATTCATCCGGACGACCCACCATGGGGTATGTTTGGCTTGCCGCGCATCATTACGACCAAAGAAAACTTGCAACGGTTCTTGGACTTGGTGCCGGAAACCAACAACGGCTTGACGCTGTGCACCGGTTCGTTGGGTGCTAATCCGGCAACCGATTTGGTGGATTTGGCAGATAGTTTTGCCGACCGCATCCACTTTGTGCATCTGCGGAACATCAAACGCACCGGTGAACGTCAGTTTGAGGAAGTCGGTCATCCGACCGCTTGCGGTTCGATTGATATGTACGGCGTAGCAAAAGCATTGGTGAACAAGGGTTGGGACGGTTATGTGCGCCCCGACCACGGACGAATGATTTGGAACGAAACCGGTCGTTACGGTTACGGCTTGTTTGACCGTGCCTTGGGCGCGACCTATTTAGTCGGATTGTTCGAAGCATTGGAAAAGGAGAATGCAAAATGAGTAAAGTGATTGTCATTACCGGTGCCGGTGGTGTGTTGTGCTCCGGTTTCGCAGAGCATCTGGCAACGTTCGGTCATCGAGTAGCCTTGTTGGATTTGAACGAGCAGGCGGCTGGGGCGGTTGCTGACCGCATTAACGCGGCTGGTGGTACGGCGAAAGCCTATGCGTGCAACGTGTTGGACAAAGCCTGCATTGAGGGCGTGCACCAAAGCGTGTTGGCGGATTTCGGCAAGTGCGACATCTTGATTAACGGTGCCGGCGGCAACAATCCCAAATGCACCACGGCACATGAGGAATACGAGGAAGGCGATGAGAACGCAACCGATTTCCTGACGTTCTTTAATATTGATGAAAAGGGTTTCAACTTCGTATTTGACTTAAACCTCAAGGGTGTGTTGTTGCCCAGCCAAGTCTTTATGCCGGATATGGTAGGTCGTGAAGGTTGTTGCGTGCTGAACGTATCCTCTATGAACGCCTATCGTCCGCTGACAAAAATTCCTGCGTACTCGGCGGCCAAAGCTGCGGTGACCAACTTTACCAGTTGGTTGGCCGTGCATTTTGCCAAGCAAGGTATTCGCGTCAACGCGATTGCGCCCGGTTTCTTTGTGTCAAACCAAAACCGCGCGATGCTGTTCACGGAGGACGGCACACCGACGGCGCGCACCGAAAAGATTTTGCGTTCCACGCCCATGGGACGGTTCGGTGAAGCCAGTGAACTGCTCGGCACGGTCGAGTGGTTGTTGGATGAAACGAAATCCGGTTTTGTGACCGGTATTACGGTGCCGGTAGACGGCGGATTCTCTGCATATTCGGGGGTGTAATGAAGATGAGTGATTTTCGTATTTTTGCGTTTGCCGACGAGGCAGACCCGATGCTTGATGGACAAATTCAAGCAATGAAGCGCAACGGTCTCTCCGGTTGGGAGATTCGGGCGGTGGACAAGAAAAATGTTACGGAGTTAACAGTAGAAGAGGCAAAAGAAATTCGTCGTCGCATGGACGACGCCGGGCTGATTACGTGGTCTATCGGCTCGCCTATCGGCAAAATCGACATTGAAACGGGCGATTTTGAGGCACATAAAGAAACCTTAAAACACACCTTAGAGATTGCCAACATTTTGGGTGCAGAACACTTGCGGATGTTCTCGTTCTACATACCCAAAGGCAAAGACCCGGCACCGTATAAAAACGAGGTTATCGACCGTGTCGGCGCGATGGCGGCCGTGGCGGTCGGCAGCGGTGTGTTGTTGTGCCACGAAAACGAAAAAGGCATCTACGGCGACAATGCGGCGCGTTGCTTGGAAATCTTGCAGGCCGTGCCGGTACTTCGTGCGGTGTTTGACCCGGCCAACTTTATACAATGCGGTCAGGACACGAAAGAAGCATGGGAGATGTTGCATCCGTATGTGAAGTATTTGCACATCAAGGATGCTACGGCTGACGGCAAAGTGGTCCCTGCCGGACACGGCATTGGCAATCTTCCGTATATTTTGTCGGAATATCGCCTCCAAGGCGGTGAAGGCTTGACACTGGAACCGCATCTGACTGATTTTAACGGACTGAAAGTGCTGGAGAGAGCCGGCGAGGAAAGCCAAGTGGGCTCGAATGTGTATGCCGACTTGCACGAAGCCTTTGATGTTGGCGTCGCGGCATTGAAAGCGCTACTTGTATAATGCGGTAGACCAACAAAGGGGTGCGTGTTGTGACGGAAAAAGTCAGATTGGGTGTCATCGGCATCGGCAATATGGGGGGAGCCCATTGTATCAGCATCCAGCAAGGGTTTAGTCCCGAAGTGGAGTTGACGGCGGTAGCCGACATCAATCCAGAACGGTTGGCGTGGGCGGAAACGCAGTTATCGGATACCGTTGCGCGGTTCGACAGCGCTGAAGCATTGATGGATAGTGGCTTGGTAGACGCGGTGCTGATTGCCGTGCCGCACTATCTTCATCCGCCGATAGCGATTGCGGCGTTTGACCGCGGTTTGCACGTGCTCACGGAAAAACCTGCCGGTGTGTATACGCGGCAGGTCAAGGAAATGATTGCGGCAGCCGACCGTAGCGGCGCGGTGTTCGGTATTATGTGGAACTGGCGCGCGCACCCGTTGTTTCGTAAACTGAAAGAACTGATAGACAGTGGCAAGTACGGCGAAATCCGCCGCGTCAACTGGCTGATTACGTTGTGGTATCGCTCGCAAGCCTATTACAATTCCGGCAGTTGGCGCGCATCGTGGCGCGGTGAGGGTGGCGGTGTGCTGATGAACCAGTGCCCGCACCAGTTGGATTTATGGCAATGGTTGTGTGGTATGCCGAAAACGGTGTCTTCCAAACTGTTGTACGGTAAGTGGCACAACATTGAGGTGGAAGACGATGCCACCGTTGTGGTCGAATATGAAAACGGTGCAACCGGTGTTTTTGTCACCAGTACCGGCGATGCGCACGGGACGAACCGTCTGGAAATTGTGATGGACAGCGCCAAAATCGTTGCCGAAAAAGGAAGCTTGACGGTAACGGAATTTGCGATGCCGATTGACGAATTTACGCAAACCGGCGGTGCGGTCGGTGAGGTCGCGTGCACCACCACGACGTTAGCGTTTGAAGAACGTCACGCGTTGCACAGCGACGTGTTGAACGCGTTTGCCGCCGCTATTTTGCGCGGAGAACCCTTATTGGCCGATGGGCGTGAAGGGTTGCGCGAAATCACGCTTGCCAATGCCATCTATTTGTCTGATTGGCTTGGCAAACCGGTCGATTTGCCGCTGAATGAAAAAGTGTATGAGCGTGAGCTCAAAAAACGAATAAAACATTCCCAATTGCGCGACGTTACGGTAACCGCCGGTGGCGGTGACCATATCGAAAGTTCGCGTGAGCGTTGGCGCGTGAAGTGGTAAATTTGAGTTGTCGAACGGGAGGAAAGACTGTGAAAAAGTTTTTTACTGAGTTCAAAGAGTTTATTGCCAGAGGCAATGTCATCGATATGGCGGTCGGTGTGGTGGTCGGCGGTGCCTTTAAGGAGATTGTCAATGCGCTGGTGAACAACATCGTGATGCCGCTTATCGGCTTGTTGACCGGAGGCGGCACACTGTCAGAATGGAAATGGGTGCTGACACCGGCAGTCATAGAGGACGGCGTAGAAGTGGTTCCGGAAAACGCGATTCTGTACGGCGGGTTTGTTCAGACAATTTTGGATTTTTTCATCATTGCGTTATGCATCTTTGTGGTGCTGAAAGTACTGCTTGCCATGCAGGAGCGTACACGGAAATTGATGAAACGGCAACAGGAGGAAGAGGCGGCTGCCGTGGCGGCAGAACCGGCCGAGACCGAAATGGACGTGCTGAAAGATATCCGCGCGGCACTGCTCACGCAGAATAAACCATAACATAACCGAGGACAGCCAATGGCGGTCCTCGGTTTTTTCAAATAAAAATGGCGGTTGGGGGCATACTGTCGGTGGAGGGATGATGTATGCCAAACGGAAGAAAAAGCAAAGTTCCCAGCGAGATGGACGAGCAGATTGTTTACGGGCAACCGGAAACCGCAACCGAGTTGATACACAAGTACGGCACGTATGAAATTCAACCGACGTTGGATTCCGACAATGAGTTTCCCAAAATCGGAGCCGGATTACCCACCGAAACCGCAAAAAAACAACGCGACGACGCATAAAATCGTGTAGCGCGGACACACTGTCCGTAAATGGTTGTGCAGAGAGGGTGCAGAAGTTGGATATTTGGATGATTGTCAAAGCATTTGTTGTCGGCGGATTGATTTGTGTGGTCGGACAACTGTTGATTGACTTGACAAAACTGACACCGGCACGCATTTTGGTGTTGTTTGTGGTGCTGGGGGTGGCGCTCACCGGCGTGGGGCTGTATGAACCCTTGGTGAAATTTGCGGAAGGTGGCGCAAGTTTGCCGTTGACCGGTTTCGGGTTCACTCTTGCCAAAGGGGTGCAGGAAGCGGTTGGCAAGCAGGGCTGGATTGGTATTTTAACAGGAGGACTGACAGCAACCGCCGGCGGAATTGCCTTTGCGGTGAGTGCCGCCTTGGCGTGTGGGTTGTTGGCAAAACCAAAAGAAAAATCATAAATACTTGCCTCGAAACACGGTTGTTTCGAGGCGTTTTTTATCGCCGTTTACGGCATTGAGGCGTTGCACAATGCTAAAAATTATGATACACTGAAGTAGAAAGGATGGTGCGCGTATGAAAATCACCTTTTTAGGGGCGGCTCACGAAGTCACCGGTAGTTGTACGTTGTTGGAGGTAGCCGACAAACACATTCTGGTCGATTGTGGGATGGAGCAAGGGCAGGATTTGTTTGAAAACCAAGAGTTGCCGGTTTCACCGTCGTTAATTGATGCGGTGGTGGTAACGCACGCGCACATTGACCATTCCGGTTTGGTGCCGATGCTGTACGCGCGCGGATTCAGCGGCGACGTGTTTGTGACGCGCGCGACCGGTCGGTTATGCAACATTATGTTGCGCGATTCGGCGCACATCCAAGAGTTTGAAGCCGAGTGGCGCAATCGCAAAGCCAAACGCGCCGGACTGCCACCCTATGAGCCGGTGTACACGATGCAGGATGTGGAGGGCGTTTTACAGCAATTCGTCCCCTGCGACTATGAGCAGGAGGTGCCGCTTGTCGACGGCGTGACGGCTCGGTTCACCGACGCCGGACATTTGTTAGGTTCCTCCTCGGTTACCTTGGTCGTTACGGAAAACGGAGAAACACGGCGTGTGGTGTTTTCGGGTGATATCGGGAATGTTAACAAACCGATTTTGCGCGACCCACAGTATTTGCAGACGGCAGATTATGTCGTGATGGAGTCAACATACGGCGACCGCAGTCACGGCACCGATGCCCCTAACTACGTACACGAATTGAGTGAGATTATTCAGCGCACCTTTGACCGCGGCGGGAATGTGGTCATCCCGTCGTTTGCCGTGGGGCGCACACAAGAGTTGTTGTATTTTATCCGTCAAATTAAAGAGCAGGGGTTGGTGACGGGTCACGGCGAGTTTCCCGTTGTGGTGGATAGTCCGTTGGCGGTGGAGGCTACCAAAATTTTCAGTACCGATGTCAGCGAGTGTTACGACGCCGAAACGTTGGCCTTGCTGCAACAGGGCGTCAATCCGATTACATTTCCCGGATTGCAGGTATCCGTTACTGCCGACGATTCACGAGCGATTAACACCGACAAGTCCAGTAAAGTGATTTTGTCCGCCAGCGGGATGTGTGAAGCCGGTCGAATTCGACATCACCTTAAGCACAATTTGTGGCGTGCGGAAAGCACGGTCTTGTTTGTGGGATACCAATCGGTCCACACCGTGGGATGGCAGTTGTTGCAAGGAGCGTCAACGGTCAAACTGTTTGGGGAGGACATCGAGGTCAACGCCGAGATTGCACAGTTACACAGTGTCAGCGGCCACGCCGATGACGTGGGGTTACTTCGTTGGGCGGCCGCGTTTTCACCTAAGCCGACACGGTTTTTTCTCAACCACGGCGACGAGGGTGCCTGTGAGACGATGGCGACGCGGTTGCAACAAGAGCAAGGTGTGGCGGCGGTGGCACCTTACAGCGGCGATGCGTGGGATTTGTTGACAGGAGAGCAGGTGGAGTTCGGAAATCGAAAGCGCATTGCCAAAGGAAAGCGGCGCACATCGCAGGCGAAAACATCGGTATATGAACGGCTGTTGGCGGTAGCGGCACGGTTGCAAAAGTTGGTAGAGAATTTTGATGGACGCGCTAACAAAGATACGGCAAAACTCACGGCACAAATAAAAGCACTGTGCGACAAGTGGGAAAAATAAAAATCGAGATAGATACACTTGTGAGGAGGAACAAGGATGGTATATTTACAAAACGAAGCGATGCGTGTGACGATTGCAGAGCTGGGTGCGGAGATTCAGGCCATCACGGCGGCAGACGATACCGAATATTTGTGGGACGGCAATCCGGCGTGGTGGAGTGGTCGCGCACCGGTGTTATTCCCGATTTGCGGACGGCTGCGCGACGGGGTATATCGCTACAACGGCGACACCTATTCTTTGCCGGCACATGGATTTGCCAAGCGGATGCCGTTTGTTGTAGAGTCGGCCACCAATACGGAAGCGGTGTTTTTATTGCGTGACAACGAGGAAACGCGCAAGGGATATCCGTTTGCGTTCGAATTCCGGATTCGCTATATGCTGGATGGTGCGACGCTGAGGGTGGAGTATGACATACATAACCCGATGACCGACACGGTGTTGCCGGCATCGGTGGGTTCACACGAGGCGTATGCGTGTCCGGAGGGGTTGTCGGCATACGATGTGGTGTTTGAAAAAGAGGAGCCGCTGGATTCGTATGTGGTCGGTGATGGCGGCATCGAACACAACACGTATTCCGTAAAGGCACCGGATGGCATCTTGCCGCTGCGGGATGAGTTTTTTGCGATTGATGCCTTGGTGTTTCGCCAGTTGCAATCCAAAGCGGTGACGGTGCGAAACCGACAGACCGGTCGCGGAGTCACCGTGAATTTCGACGGCGCGGAAACGCTGTTGATTTGGAGTAAACCCGGTGCGCCGTACGTGTGTGTCGAACCGTGGTGCGGGTTCCCCGACTGGGACGATTTTGTCGGTACGTTTTTGGACAAAGAGGGTATGCGACAAATACCGCCGCAACAAACATTCTCCGTCGCGCACACCATCACGTTGCTGTAACGGCATCAAGAGGCATAATGTAAAATTGTGTCGCAAAGGGTTGACAAACGTTCGGTGGTGCGGTATACTGATACGCGCTGACAAACAAGTAAATAGGTCCTTATCAAGAGTGGCGGAGGGGAC
>JAZSOY010000148.1:0-2126 GCA_045537155.1 Acutalibacteraceae bacterium | reverse complement strand
CGGTGTGCACGTGCACGGTTATATCTGTCGCGCCGCGTCGCCGCGTGCCAATCGTACCATGCAACATTTCTTTGTCAATGGGCGGTATGTCAAGACGCGTACTGCTATGGCGGCATTGGAGCAAGCGTACAAAGGGGCGCTGATGGTGGGGAAATTTCCCGCCTGCGTGCTCAACATTGACCTGCCGCCCGAAACGGTGGATGCTAACGTGCATCCGGCGAAAATCGAGGTTCGATTTGTTAACGAAAAGCCGGTATTCGACGCGGTGTATCACGGTGTCAAATCGGTATTGGAGGGGGATAGTGCCCCCAAGCAAGTGACATTTTCCGCGCCGGTGACCGCACCGGTGCGTGAGTTCCCGCGTGCGACCGCACCGACGGCGCATCGGGTGGTACAGCACGTCGACCGTGTGCCGACGGAAACCGTGTTGCCGCCGACCGTACCGCCCGCGGTGACTGCCTCGCCAAAACGGTCGGCGCCACGCACGTTCCGCAACGAGGAAGCCATAGTACCGTCGGTACACGCGGCGGTGGTGCCTGTCGTTGAGCCGGTGGTGGAACGTGCGCCATCGCTTACCGAGGCGGTGCCGGAGCCGGTACGCGTGTTGGGCGAAGTGTTACACACCTATCTGGTGGCCGAATGGCGCGGGGCGGTGTATTTTATCGACAAGCACGCCGCGCACGAACGGTTGTTGTACAATACCCTGCGTCAGCAGGAACACGCCGATGCCCAAGTGTTATTGGCGCCGTTGACGGTGTCGCTCAGCCGCGAGGAACTGGATGCCTTGTTATCCGCCACCGAAGCGTTGGCGGATGCCGGGTTTGACGTGGAAGAGTTCGGTGACCGCGCCGTCGCGGTGCGTGCCGTGCCGATGATGCTCGCCGACGGCGACATTGCGGAGAGTATTCGTGAGATTGCCGGTGGATTGCTGTCGGGACAACGCGACATCACCACCGCGCATCGGGAGTGGATTTATCATTCGGTGGCGTGCCGCGCCGCCGTCAAAGCCGGCGATGCCAGCACGCCGCAAGAGCAAAAGGCCTTGGCGGAGCGCGTGTTGCTGAGCGACGACATTCGCACGTGTCCCCACGGACGGCCGGTGTGCTTGGAGTTGACGGCACGTGAGATTGAAAAGCAATTCGGACGGATTGTGTAACGGAAGGAGTAGGGGGCGTATGGCGGACACGCGCATCCCGTTGGTGGTGATTGCCGGCCCGACGGCATCGGGCAAGACCGCGTTGGCGGTGGCGATGTGCCATCGGTTCGGCGGTGAGGTGATATCGGCGGATTCGATGCAGGTGTACGAGGGATTGCGTATTGGTACGGCCCGTCCGACCGACGAGGAAATGCAGGGCATACCGCATCATTTGATGGGGTTTGTACCGCCGTCGACGTCGTACAGTGTTGCACGGTATGCCGAAGCCGCCCATCGCGCCATCGCCGACGTTTGGCATCGTGGAAAACGGCCCATACTGTGTGGAGGGACGGGTTTGTACATCCAAGCAGTGGTGGATAACCTGCATTACGAGGAACAACCGGCTGACCGCGCCGTGCGCGAGGCGTTACAACGCCGCGCCGAACAAGAGGGGACGGCGGTGTTGTTGGATGAGTTGGCCGCTGTGGACGCCGAAACCGCGGCACGGTTGCATCCCAACGACCGTGGTCGTATTGTGCGTGCGTTGGAGATTTATCTTACCACCGGTCGCACCATTACCGAGCAAAACCAGGCATCGCGGCGGCATGCGTCGCCCTACGACGTATGTGGGATGCGGTTGGATTTTCACGACCGCGCGGTGTTGTATGAGCGCATTGACCGCCGTGTCACGGCGATGGTGGATGCCGGATTGCTGGACGAAGTGCAGTGGCTCCGCGCGCAGGACGGCACCGATACCATTCGACAGGCCATCGGATACAAAGAATGGGAACCGTATTTTGCCGGCGAGATATCGTTGCAAGAGGCGGCGGACGCCGTGCGGCAAGGCTCTCGGCGATATGCCAAACGGCAGTTGTCGTGGTTTCGGCATCAGTCTTGGATGACACCGCTGTACGTGGACGACGGCGCGTTGGAAGCCACCGCCGCCGCGTGTATTGCACAACATCAAAAGGAGGACAACCTATGAATTCGG
>JAZSOY010000133.1:0-12458 GCA_045537155.1 Acutalibacteraceae bacterium | reverse complement strand
CGAGCACACGGTCCAGTTCTTTCATGCCGGTAGGGTAGCGCGTTTCTGCTTGTATGTCGATGTTCTCCATGCGCAACAGCTCGGCTGCCCCCGTTCTGCTATCGGCGTATACCGGTGCGATAATCTCTTCGGTTAAGGTGTTCCATTCGCCACACTGTGCGCAACGTCCCGACCACTTCGGAAAGCGTGCACCACATTCGGTACACACAAACGCGCTTTTTTGTTTTCCTGCCATTGTTCTTCCCCTTACCTATACCTCAAAATTCCTGCCGCCACCGCGAACGCAAGTTGTCGTTGATACGCGGCATCTTTCAACCGCGCCAATTCGGCCGGATTGGATAAGAAACCGCACTCCACCAACACCATCGGTCGTGTGGCGTGATGCAATAAAAACACATCGGTCGTACCGCGCTTGAGTTCACGGGTATTATCCGGTTGCAAAAACGACACCACCGACGCACGAATGCTTTCCGCCAACACGCGACTGGACTCGGTGTTTGCGGAATAAAACACCTGTGTCCCATCATACTGCGATTGCGTGAATTTGTTTTGATGAATACTGACCGCAAAATCCGCTTGCTCTATCTGTGCCAAGCGGTTGCGCATATCACTGACCTTCCGTTCGCGTAACGAGTCACCTTCGGTCGCAATCATCACATCTTCGGTGCGTGTCATTTCCACCGAATATCCCATCACCGTTAAAAAATCGCGCAACGACAACGCGATGGACAAATTCAAGTCTTTTTCCTGTGTACCGTCCGGTGCAACGGCACCGCCGTCGGCGCCGCCGTGTCCGGCATCCACCACCACACACGGCAACGGTTGTCCCATCGTTTGAACGGCACGCCGATGCACGACACCGCCGGCTACCACCAGCAGTAGCGCCCCACAAACGCAGACAATCGCCACATCCAGCCTTGTCGAATGAACTGTCACCCAAATCACCCCTTACAGAACCTATCCTTAGATAGGTATGTAAAGGGGGTGGGGATTATTTCTTTTTGTTCTTATACATTGCTTTTCTGCCCAGATTAATCTGACGATAACCGAGATAGTAACACAGCCACGCCACCGCCGGCATGGCAAACACCACAATCAACGAGCCGAAAATGCCACCCCAAGAAATATCCGCGGCCGGTACGTTCCATTGCGTACCCATGGTCCATGCCACAATCGGATACAGTGCCAGATGTGCGGCACGATACACCATCGTGTATTGCGGCCAAAAACCAAACAACTTTTCCGCCACCAACACCACAAAGGAAAGCATCGCCGGAATGTCGGCCAACAAACCCAATTTGAGTCCAAAATGCGGATTGCCTGCCACATGATTAAGAAGGTGCTCTGCACCCGCTTTGTCACCCTGCTCCCACGTTTCAGCATAAATAATGCTTCCGAATAAAAACGCCTGAATAAGCAGCGCTATCAAATTCATAAAAAAGGCCGCACCGGCGGATAAGGTCTGTCCGTTTATATTGGGCGTGACCGCGTGGGTAATGATACCCACCGATATATACATAAATCCACCCATAACCGTAGTGAGTATACTCCGTCCGTATAGCCGAACTGCGCGACTGAAAATGGTTGTTTTCATAGCTATCACCTCGTTGTGAATTCCCACGTCTTTTCTATCATTGTACCACATCTTTTTACGGTGTGCAACGATAAAAACCGACTTGAGAAATCTCAAGCCGGTTCGTCGTCAATATTGTGCGCGATACGTTTTCATAAACTCTGCCAGCAGTTCGCCGGTGGTCGGCGGTGTGTAGGTAATGGCGTTTGCGCCGGCGCGAACGGTAGCGCGAATGGTCTCCTCGTTTGGGCCGCCGGTTGCAATAATCGGAATCTCCGGCCACCGTTGGCGAATGGCCGCCACAACCCGTGCCGTATCTGCCGCCGCCGATACGTTCAAGATGTCGGCACCGGCGGCAATACGTTGGGCGACATCTTGGTTTTCCGACACAATTGTCGCCACCACGGGAATGTCTATCATCGACTTGATGCGTGTAATCAACGCGGGCTCAACCGGCGCGTTCACCACCACACCGAAGGCCCCTTGGTTTTCCGCTTCTGCCGCCAGACGCGCCGAGCGCTCGCCGCCGGTAATGCCGCCGCCCACGCCAACAAACACCGGCACATCGGCAACCGTCACAATGGCCTGAGAAATCGCCGGTTGCGGAGTAAACGGATACACCGCGATGACGGCATCGGTATTGATGTTTTTGATAATCGCGACATCGGTGGAGAACACCAACGATTTGATGCGTCTGCCAAACACAATGATACCACTGCATTCGTAGGTCGCAGCAGGCACTTGCAGTCGGTGGCTGTGTAGCGTACCGCTGAATTCCGGAATTTTGTTCACATCGTTGCCCCCTTTTGTGGAAAGTAAAAAAAGGCACACCCGATGGGTGCGCCTTTCTGTGTGTTTCGTTGAACGAAATCAGCCCAGTTCGGCAAAGTACTTAATCGTACGCACCATCTGGCTGGTATAAGAGTTCTCGTTGTCGTACCAAGACACAACCTGAACCTGATAGGTTTCGTCATCAATCTTGGTGACCATCGTCTGTGTGGCATCAAACAAGCTGCCATAGGAGATGCCGATAACGTCAGACGACACAATCTGGTCCTCGTTATAGCCGAAGGAAGCCGAAGCAGCCGCTTTCATCGCCGCGTTGATGCCTTCCTTGGTGACATCCTTGCCCTTAACAACCGCGACCAAAATCGTGGTAGAACCGGTAACGACCGGTACGCGCTGTGCCGAACCAATCAGCTTGCCGTTGAGTTCCGGAATAACCAGACCGATAGCTTTCGCAGCACCGGTGGAGTTGGGAACGATGTTGGAAGCACCGGCGCGAGCGCGACGCAGGTCGCCTTTGCGATGCGGGCCGTCCAAAATCATCTGGTCGCCGGTATAGGCGTGAACCGTGGTCATAATACCACTCTGAATCGGCGCGTAATCGTTGAGAGCTTTCGCCATCGGCGCCAAGCAGTTGGTGGTGCAAGAAGCGGCAGAAATGATTTTATCCTCTTTGGTGAGGGTGTTCTCGTTCACGCTGTACACGATGGTGGGCAGGTCGTTGCCGGCCGGTGCCGAGATAACCACCTTTTTCGCGCCGGCGTTGATGTGCGCCTGCGACTTATCTTTGGATGCAAAGAAACCGGTGCATTCCAACACAACATCCACACCGATTTTTGCCCACGGAAGATTTGCCGGGTCTTTCTCTGCCAAAATCTCAATCTTCTTACCGTCAACGGTGATTGAGGTTTCGTCAGCTTCCACGGTGTGTCCGTCGTAGCGGCCTTGCGCGGTATCATACTTGAGCAAGTGTGCCAACATCGCCGGACTGGTCAGGTCGTTGATTGCAACAATCTCATACCCTTCCGCGCCGAACATCTGACGAAACGCCAAACGACCGATGCGGCCAAAACCGTTAATTGCTACTTTAACTGCCATAGTAAATTCCTCCAATAACTATAATCTTGTAATATTTTACCACCGTTTTCACGGTTTTTCAAGAACTTTGATAAATTTTTAACGTCTTTTACGTGTTTTTACCGATTTCGGTCAATGAGTTCGTTCAAAATATCCTCCAGTTCCAATGGTGGGCGCTGTTCCGTTGGCGTTTGCTCTTGCGAGGGCACGTCTTCTTCCAAAAAATCCTCCTCACGGAGCAACACCGGGACTGCCTCGCCCTCGTCATCTTCCTCGACACTCACAACCGGCTCAGAAAGGGGTTGCGGTTCTGTAGTCGCATCGGCAGGGACATACTTACTCGGCATCATCTGCCCGACAACAAAGACAACCGCCAACAGGGTAACGGCCATGTCCGGTGTGGTTACCAGCGCCGTGCCGGAAAACAGTTCCGCATCCTGCGTTACCAACGCACCGATGCGTGTAACAAACACAATCAACCCCAACATGGCCTCCGCCAATGCAACGGGGAATACATAGCGAGGTGCGGTTTCCTCCATGCCGGCAATGTGCCGTGCGAAGACAAATAAAAACAACATTTCAAACAAGAGCATCGCCACTTCGGTGACGCTTCGGAATCGGTTAACCGCGCTGGCAAAGGAGGTCATATACCACAAAATGCGTGCCCACGACCACACCACCGGCAACAGTGCCGGCAGGCCCATTGCACAACAGTCGGTGCGTCGCTTGGTCAACCAACGAGCCGCCGTCAACAGATAAAAGACGCCGCCGAGCGCACCGCTGAGAAACATCACCCACGCCAACACCACGGCAACGGTACCGGCTGTGACCGGTTGTGGGTACGGGTACACGCCTTGTTGCCAGTCGGCAATACCGCCGAGCGCACTAAGAAGCAACGCGACACCGGTAACCGCCATCGCCGCCGCGGACAAGATAGCCGGGACGCCGAGCACCGCTTCCGTGCGGCGTTTTCCGTTTCCGTTTAAGAAGAACAGCGCCACCAACACAACCGCCGCCACGCACAACATCGCCGCGTAACCGCCGCTGACCGTACTTCCCTGCGGCCGCCAAATCAACCGCATAACCGACAGCACAACCGTTGCGGTTATCGCCGTAATGCCGGTCAACTGCATTCGTCGTTGCATTCGCCTGTCCCCCCTTTGTTGTTTCCATTCCTATTGTACCACATTTTTTGGGGAAATCAACCACACTTTATACCGCATTGGACTCCGCGCTGAGCAGTGTTTATCGTGTTTCCAGCGGAAGGTAGGTGCGCTTGCGTACCGCCGGTTTGTATGCCGGACGAATGATGCGACCGCCGGTGAGCAATTCCTCCATACGGTGAGCACACCAACCCGCAATGCGCGCGGTGGCAAACAGCGGTGTAAACAACTCTTCCGAAATGCCCAGCGAACGATACACCAGACCGGAATACATATCCACGTTCGCGCATACCGTCTTGTTGTTACCTTTGGCTTTGATAACCGCCGGCGTCAACCGTTCCACCGCATCCAGCAGTCGGAAATCGTCGCCGAATCCGTTTTTCTCTGCCATACGCGCCGCCTCACGCTTGAGAATGACCGCACGCGGGTCGGACAGTGTGTACACGGCGTGCCCCATACCGTAAATCAACCCCGAGCCGTCACCGGCCTCCCGTCGGCTGATTTTAGCAAGGTATGCCGCCACTTCGTCGTCGTCAGTCACGTCATGCACGTGTGCCTTGATATCGTTCATCATCTCGGTGACTTTGAGATTGGCTCCGCCGTGGCGCGGCCCTTTGAGCGAACCGATGGCGGCAGCAATCGCCGCGTAGGTGTCGGTGCCGGACGAAGTCAATACCCGCGTCGCAAACGCCGAGTTATTACCACCGCCGTGTTCTGCATGTAACATCAGACACAAATCCAAGAGCAAGGCTTCTTCTTCCGTATAGGTTCCCGATGCACGGATGGTACGCAACACCGTTTCCGACGTCGACAATCCCGGCAACAACGGGTGGAAATACATACTCTCTTTGTCATAATACCGCCGTTTCACCTGGTACGCGTACCCCACGATGGTGGGTAACATCGCAATCAAATGTACACATTGCCGCAACGCATTCTCCACCGAGGTGTCATCGGCGCGATGGTCATACGAATACAACGCCAACACGGAGCTTGCCAACTTGTTCATAATGTTGGGGGACGGCGCTTTGATAATCATATCCTCGGCAAAATCGCCCGGCAAATCGCGGTGAGAGGACAACAACTCCGAAAACAAAGCCGCTTGTTCCGCCGTCGGCAACCTGCCGAACAACAGCAAGAACACGGTTTCCTCAAAGCCAAACCGTCCCTGCCCGTAGCTGCCGTTTACCAAATCGCACACATCGTAGCCGCGATAGGTCAGTTCACCCTCGACCGGCATCCGTTCGCCTTCGTTCAGCACATAGCCGTGCACGTTACAAATATTCGTAATCCCCGCCACGACACCGGTGCCGTCTGCGTTACGCAAACCGCGCTTTACTTCGTAATTCGAAAAATATTCCAGCGGAATGTGGTTCTGTTCTTTCACTTGTTCACATAAAGATGTGAATAAAGCAGACTTTGTAAATACTGTATCCATACTTTCGGACTCCTTGCGAAAAGATATCCCCTATTATACGAGGTTGTTGCTCGCTTGTCAACCGCCAAAAACCTTTTTTGCAACGCGCTTTCTTTTTTCTTTCATTTTTAAGGGCGGTTTTGTCAAAGTTTGCCGAAAATATGAAACTTTTAGGAAACAAACTTTCAGGAGGAATGTCTATGAAACCGTATTTGTCACTTTGTATCTTGTGTTATGCCTTGTTTTTGGTGTTGCCGTTACCGTTGTTGCGCGGTGTCGGCACGGACAAGCTTTCAGAGCCCTCACCGTCAACCACCGTTACCACAACCACCACAACCAAGCCCACCGTATCGTCGACGGACGATGCGGCGGTGTTTCGTGTGTTGGATGCCGCCGCGAAAGTGGTATACACTTTTACTGAGCGTGATTTTTTAATTTATACCGTGGCGGCGGAAATGCCGGCCTCCTATCCGCCGGAGGCGTTGAAAGCACAGGCGGTCGCCTCTTATACCTATTACACTTATCAAAAAAACCGTAAACTCGATAATTTATACGGTGCGGATTTTGCCGACGCGCCATCCTTTCCCGATTCGTACACCACCGATGCTCTACGTAAACGATGGGGCGACAACTACGACAAACATTTGGGCGCCATTGCCGAAGCGGTGGACGCGGTTGCCGGTGAGTTGTTGCTGTATGAAAACAAACCGATTTTTGCCGCCTACCACAGCAACAACAGCGGCGTTACCGAATCCTCAAAGACCGTGTGGGATGTCGAATATCCCTACCTGCAATCGGTCAACAGCAGCGGAGATGCGCTCGCGCCCAACAACCGCACCACCGTCACCGTGTCGGACGAAAAATTCGCCGCCGCATTCCCGAAACTGGAGTTGAAAGGCAATGCAGACGACTGGATTACCGGCAAACCGACGGTGTCCGATGCCGGTACGGTGACCGCGATTACCGTGGGTGGCAAAACGCTCACCGGTCGGGAGGTGCGCGAAGCATTGGAATTGCGTTCGGCGTGCTTTACCGTCACACACGGTAAAGACGGATTTACGTTTGAAGTGGCGGGCTATGGACACGGCGTGGGGATGAGCCAGTTTGGTGCAAAAACGTTGGCGGAACAAGGGTTTACCTATCGTGAAATTTTACGACACTACTACACCGGCGTGACCTTAAAATGACGACGCGCACGTTTGCGCGCCGCTAAAATAAAAAAGGAGTCTGTCGACTCCTTTTTTATTTTTCTCGATGCAGTTGTAATTTTTCTATCCACCCTTTTCGGAATTTGAGCGAAATATAGCCACCGACGGACACCACCAGCGCTCCGATGGCATCCACGATTAAGTCTTTCATCGTGTCGGTCAACGCCGCTCTGCCTACCAACTTGGCACCGCCGGCTTGGGCAAATTTTTGCATGTTCGTGCGTAAAATGCCGTCGGCGGTAAACTCGTACATTTCCCACACCACACCGATTGTCAGTGCAAAACAAAATGAAAAAAGGGCAACAAATATCGGACTGAGGTTGACGGGTACGCGGTCGGTGCGGTTGAGCAAGCTGATGATGGAAAACCCCAGCGCGCCAAGTACGCCGCCGCTAAACGTGTGTAACATCGTGTCCCAGTTCGGGATGTGATAGTAAAAACTGCGCACCTCTCCCAAATAAATCGAGCAATACAGAAACACGGCGTATAAAATCATCATTTTGGAGGGTATCACCAACCCGAATTTTCGACGGAACAGACTCGGCAACAACATGGCAACAATACCGATAATACACTGCAACAACATCAAAACGTAATCGCTTTTTACGCGCGGCACACCTTTGGTGGGGACCGAGGGCGCCAACGCCATAATCACCGCCACCGCCACGGTCGAACCGACCAGTGTGATAAATACCGCCAGAAAAATAACCTTTTCGGCTGTGGTTGTCTGCTGTTTCATAACCAAACTCCTTATCACACGGTGTAAAAATGCCGCCCTTTCGGACGGCATTTCGCACACACCATTTTTAGCGAATCAGGGTACCCATCGTACTGGGTCCGGCACACGCGGCGTTGGACTCATCCGTATCAATGTGCATCGCCAGCGCAAATTTGTCACTCACGCGCACCACCACATCGCCGAATGTCAGTGCACGACCGTCGGTTTCCACCTGCACGCTCACGACCTGTTTATCCTGCACGCCGAATTCTGCAGCATCTGCCGTCGTCATATGAATGTGACGTTTGGCGGCAATAACCCCTTCCGAAAGCTCGACTTCTCCGCAAGGTCCAACCAGTTTGCACGCACCGGAACCGGCAATGTCGCCCGATTCGCGAATCGGCGCGGTAACACCGATAGCGCGCGCATCGGTCAAGGAAATCTCCACCTGCGAAGACGGGCGCGGGGGGCCAAGAATACTCACGCCGGACAACGTCTTTTTCGGGCCGACAACGTCCACCCGTTCTGCACAAGCATATTGACCGGGCTGGGACAACTCTTTTTTCACCGTCAGTTCATAGCCGGCACCGAACAAAATGTCCAGATGTTCTTGACTCAAATGAACGTGGCGGGCAGATGTTTCTACCAACACTTGTTTTGACATAGAAAAGCACCTCTTATTTTCTAGTTTTCTCCTACAAAGGGTAGCACTTTTCTCGTTTTTTGTCAAGGCGTGTCCACAAGCGCCTGTTGCCGTTCTTCCGGCTTGTTTTCTAAATACGTTGCCAAGGACGCCGCGGCTCGCCGATGTGCCGCCGTACTTTGTGACCAATCGTTAGACACCGGTTTTGTAACCGTAAAAGAACCGGCGTAATCGCTATCGTCGTACTCACACTCATAGTATATCCCACTCTGCAGGCATTGACGCAAACAAGTGGTGGCTTTATCAACAATTTCATCATCGGCGTCGTGCGTCAACTCAACCAAATACGGCACGCCCTCGCTCCCAAGGTCGTACAGTTGTTGCACATCGACACTCTCTAACCATCCGGCATGGTACGCGTGATAATTGTATGCCGCTACCAGACGATTGACGTTGCCGACACCCAACACGGTCAATACCACGCCGACGGTGAGCACCGCCGTTTTCAGCACACTGGCTTTTTTGACGAAAAGGCGGCACAACAGGCAAAGAAAGACAACCGCTAAGCACAGCATAAATGCCGTGGTTCCGACACGCAACACCGTCAATCCGAACGACCGCATATACAATACCATTTTGGATACTGCCGTCGCGAGAATCAGCAAGGTAAATACAATAATGAACACGCACAACCAGCGTACCGCACCGCGTGGCGTTCCCTCTTGTTTGCGTGCCAGTAACAACGCGAGAAACACAAACCCGAAATTGATAGCGGCGAGCGCGCTCATTTCGAAAAAGCCGCGGCGCGCGTACTCCGCCACCGTAAAGGTGTACCCCTCCGGCAAAAAACCACCGAATCCGCTGAAAAAGTAGGCGAGTTGTGAAAACAGATACGCAAGATAGCACACGCTCAGCGCCGACAAAAAGGTGCCGAGTACCACACTGTCGATGCCGCCGAACGTCCGCACCGGACGGTCGGGCAACGATTCTTTTCGCACGGCTACGCAATAGCCAACCACAAACAGCGCCAATAACAACCCGACAAACACCTTGCCCACGGTTTCGCCGAGATGTGTCGCCAACATCGTCATCAAACCGCTAAATGCTTCATCGGATTCTTGCAACAACGGCACAACGATGCCGAGCGCCGGTAATGACACCAACACGCCGAGCAGGATTTTCCCGAAAATACGACCTTGTCGATTGCCGACAAACAGCGAGCGCACGGTGGTTGGTAAATACCGAAACCCCAGCCGAAAAACCGGCGCAAACACCGTGTTTACCAATCCCAAGTCAGTACGGTCTGCTCTGTCGGTAACCGTCGTGCCAAACCAAACCAGCATAAGTATCAGTTGTGTGACAAAGCCAAGAAACCGTATCACGCCGTTGGTGGTTTCGGCAAACAACAACGATACCGTCACGCACAGCGCGGCACACCCGACCGAAAACGCGGTCACGCGGCGACCTTTTCCGCAAAGATAGGCGGTGGCGACGGCAAACACCGCGAGAAACGACACCGTCCATCCGGTGTGAAGACCGCCCCACAACCCAAACGCGGATACCGCCACGCACAGCGCGGTCAGCAACAACACAAACACGCGGTCTTGTCGTGTAAGGTCAAAACTGTTCCGCTCACACGGCGGTTCAGGCGGCGCGGTTGTCGTCGATGTCGGTGGTTGATAGACGGTTCCGTTACGATGGTCTTCCATTGTCATTCCTCCTCCGGTGTGTAAGTGAGAATATCCCCCGGCTGACACTGCAATACCGAACAGATACTTTCCAGCGTCGAAAAGCGAACGGCGCGTGCCTTGCCGGTTTTTAATATGGATAAATTGGCTTGCGTAATACCGATGCGCTCTGCCAGTTGTGCAGACGTCATTTTTCGCATCGCCAACATCACATCTAAGTTAACTTCAATCATCGTTTTCCCTCTTATACTGTCAATTCGTTTTCTTCACGGAGTTCTACGGCGGTCTGCATTACGTTTTTTAACACACGCAACAGCACACCGGTAAAACCGCCTGCCGCCGTCACAAACAAAAACGGCACATAAAATCCGGCACCCACCGCCGTGACGGCTGCAATAACAAAACATCCCCACGACACGGCTTTCAAATACCGCACATTAGCAACGGTAAACACCTCGCCTGCCCGAATGTGGAACAACAATCGCAACAGCGCGTACAACATACCGGCAGCCACCGCCGCGCACGGATAAAAGCACCCTAACAGTATACCGTTGAGTTCTTGTGCCGCCTCCGGCGACACACCCCGTACCGTCGACATATACCACTGGAACAGCCACGGTGCCGTGACCACCAACCCCAATAACACGACGGCTACCACCACGCATACCGCAATGGATACCGTTACCGATTGCTTTGATTTTTGCATATACTTCCCTCTCTTCTCTGGGCTTTCGCCCCCATCGTAACACAAACTTTATCGTTTGTCAATAATTTTATTATTGTTTTTCGATATATTGTTCACACAGGACCATAGCAGGCAATAAAAAAGACGGTTCCGAAGAATCGTCTTTTGTCACCCTCTGGGAGAATTCACTCTATATTTATGCTGTTTTATACCATTGTTCGCTTTACTGTCCTCCGTTTTGATAGTCTATCGTTTGTTCTTTCTTCAGCGGATACGCGATTAGGGTGCTGCCCTGCCAGTTTTCTTTATACATATCCACCGCATATATCCGGCTATTATCATACGTGGAATAATAGTAAATTCCACGGTCGGTGTTACAGCAAGAGCTGTATATGGTGATTTGATAAAGTTCTTTGCCCAGTTGCACACATCCTCTTTGCATTTCCACCGACTTTAATATGTGGAAAAACTGACTGACGCTTTCCGTTTCCGAAGTTCCGGATACCGAGTTCATTTTAACGAATGTCGCCCTTACGAACCTGGACATCGATGAAACATCTCCCGGCAAGCCCATCGCGCCCATTCCCCGAGAATAGGTTTTTAATTTCAAATTCCCGTTTTGACCGGCAAAGGTGTTGTCCGGCTCGCCTTTTGTGAGGCGCATATAATTGTTTAGATTAAATATATGATAATCAAACGTCGGGTTATTTGTCAGCACACCAACCGGATTTTCATAGATTTTAATTCCGGATGTTACCGACTCCAGCGTAATAGAGCGTTCTCTGTCGGAGATAAGCCAGTGAAGGGGCGATAACGGAAGCGCCTCGCTGAAACTCTCGTTCAAAAGATTCGTTCGATTTAACAGATTTTCGGCCTCTGATACCGTCGCACATTGACCCAAAATCCACGGAATCAGTTCAAACGGTGTTACGTTATCCTTTCCCTCACAATATGGCTTGTAGTCTGCGTTTTCAGGGAAATTCAATCCGGCTACACTCAGTCCTTTTTCGTTTGTAGCATCGTAATATAGGGGGTATCCTTCCGCAATATATGCCATACCAATCATCGCAAAATGGCTTTCCATTTTCCCCATTTTCCGAAAAGGAAACACATACTTTCTGGGTGTAATCGTGACGGTTTCCTCATAAGAGTATTCTAAATCCAAATTTCTGCCGAAATAATGCTCGTTTGTTTGATAAGTGACGGCTGTGCACATATAACATTCTCCTTTTGTTTTTGCTATAGTTTATATGTTCGCATTGATACTCGTTTTATTACCGCGAATGCTTAATTCGTTAAAGTAATGTTGGAGTTTTGAAAAAAGCAAAAGTGCCGAAAACATTATGTTTTCGGCACTTTTTGGCGCGCCCAAAGGAATTCGAATCCCCGACCTTCCGCTTAGGAGGCGGACGCTCTATCCAGCTGAGCTATGGGCGCATATTTAATCTTAACTTAATTAAGACGGCTTTTATATATTACAATAATCGGAAAGCAAAGTCA
>JAZSOY010000009.1:0-4489 GCA_045537155.1 Acutalibacteraceae bacterium | reverse complement strand
GTACCACTCCTTTTCAAATTATTATAATTTATTTATAGTGGTATTGTCAACAATTTATCAAATTTGGCGAAGTTTCTTATTTTCTCTTGATTATCTGCGCATTATTCGTTATAATAGGGGTGTATGTTCATAAAAGTTCGGTATTCCGAATGGGTTGATTTTAACACAGAAAGGTGTGCTGTCCGTATGATTCGTATTGAAAACCACTTGGGAACCATTGAGATTTCGCAAGAGTATTTTGCCTATCTTATCGGCCATGCGGCGTCTTCGTGCTACGGTGTTGCCGGTATGGTGAAAAGTGGCACTAAACAAGGACTGCGGTCGATGTTTTTCCGTCGTTCGTTTGCGGACGAGGGAATTCGCGTACGCAGTGAAAACGGCAAACTGGTAGTCGACTTGCACATCAGTGTAATGTATGGTATGAACATTGCGGAAATATCCAAAAGCATTGTCAACAAAGTGCGCTACACCGTAGAGGAGGCAACCGGTTTGACGGTGCGCCGCGTCAACGTGTATGTGGACGGAATGAAATCGGAATAACATCTGCGGCAAGCGGGTGTAAACCCGTACGTCCTAAGTAAGGAGTGCTACGTTTGATACAAGGTAAACAATTACGTGACGCGATGATTTCTGCGTCGAACACTTTGGCTTTACACAAGCAAGAAGTGGATGAACTGAACATTTTTCCGGTGCCCGATGGCGATACCGGTACCAATATGTCGATGACAATCTCGGCCGCTGCGCGCGAATTGGCACGGTTGCAAGAACCCACCGTCAGCGAGGTTGCCGACACCGCCTCTGCCGCATTACTTCGCGGTGCGCGCGGTAACTCCGGCGTTATTTTGTCGTTGTTGTTCCGCGGATTTTCCAAAGGACTCAAAGGCAAGACCGAGGCCAACGGTGCTGACCTGGCGGCTGCCCTGAAACTCGGTGTGGAAGCAGCGTACAAAGCGGTTATGAAGCCGACCGAAGGCACCATCTTGACCGTGGCGCGTGAAGCCGCAGAGCAAGGTGTGCTGGTAGGTGCGACTGACCCGTCGGTGGAAACGGTGTGGGACGCTGTGTGCGCCGAAGCCGATGCATCATTGCAACGCACCCCCGAATTGTTACCGGTATTGAAAAAGGCCGGTGTTGTGGATGCCGGCGGTCAGGGATTTTGCATCGTCATCCGTGCTATGCAGGCGGTATTCCGCGGCGAATCGATGGTGGAGGGCGAAACCTCTGCTACCACCGTCACCGCTTCCGAGCGTAAAGCAAGCGCCGCCGGTTCGTTTGAAACCGATATCAAGTTCACCTACTGCACCGAATTTATTGTCGCACGCGATGCCGCCTGTACCAAAGAGCCCTTGCAGTTGCGTGCCTATTTAGAATCTATCGGCGATTGCGTTGTCGTAGTGGATGATGAAGAAATCATCAAGGTGCACGTGCACACCAATGACCCCGGAAAAGCGTTGTCAAAAGGCGTGGAATACGGACAGTTTGAAACCGTCAAGGTAGAAAACATGCGTGTTCAGCACGCAAATGCCGCTTGGGCAGACACCGAGGAAACGCAACAACCCGTTGCACCCGAACGTGCCGAACCGGAGCAAGAATTTGGCTTTGTGGCGGTTGCTGCCGGTGATGGCCTGCAGGCATTGTTCGGCGACCTCGGTTGCCAGCAAGTAGTGTCCGGCGGTCAGACGATGAACCCCTCGACTGACGATATTTTGAGTGCCATCGAAGCCACCCCTGCCAAAGTGGTGTATGTACTCCCGAATAACAAGAACATTATCCTTGCCGCCGAGCAAGCCATTCCGCTCGCAGACCGTGAAGTACACGTGTTGCCGACGCGCACCATTCCGCAAGGCATTACGGCCATGCTGAACTTCGACCCGGATGCTTCGGTGGAACAAAACCTGACGTTGATGATGAAAGCGGCAGACAACGTCGCGACCGGTTCGATTACGTTTGCAGCACGGGACAGCGATTTTGAAAACCGTGCCATTCGCGAGGGTGATATTTTGGCATTGGATAACGGCAAACTGGCGTTTACCGATACCAATGTCAGCAAAGCCGCTGTGAAATTGACAAAAAATATGGTAAATGCCCGTCGTCTGACCGGCAAACCCGTATCGTTTATCACGCTGTTGTCCGGCGAGGGCGTGTCCGAAGAAGAAGCCGAAGTGGTACGTGCCACATTGGCGGCAAAATTCGGTGAAGATGTGGAGGTCACCGTGGTTTGCGGCGGCCAACCGGTATACTATTATTTCATATCCATCGAATAAGTGAAACGCAACGACAGCCGATAACCCCTCCGGGCGTTATCGGCTGTTTTTCCAAAGAAAAGGAGGTGTCCGTCCATGCTCACACCCGAAACCTCGGTGCAATTTCTCAAAGGCGTCGGTGAAAAGCGCGCCGCGCTGTTGCAAAAACTGGGCATTGAAACCGTCGGTGATTTATTGTCACACTATCCGCGGCAATATGAGGATTGGTCGGTCATCCTCCCGATTGCCGACGCGCCGCGTGGGGAGGCGTGTTGTGTGCGCGGCACCGCGTTGTCGGTACCGGTGGAACGGCGCATCCGTAAAGGATTGACGTTGTACACCTTTTCGGCAAGTGATACATCATCGGTGATGCGCGTCACGCTGTTCAACAACCCGTATCTTGCACAAAAAATCAAAGCCGGCACCTCGTACTTGTTTTTCGGGACACTCGCCGGTGGTCGCTCACCGGAAATGAGCTCTCCCCTCATTGAGCCGGCAGATACCGGTGCGCGAATTCGCCCGATTTATCCGCTGACCGCGGGCATCACCTCACGCTATTTGGAAAAAATCACCGCCAGCGCCTTACTGGCATTGGATGACACGCTGGATAGCGATATATTGCCGGATGCCCTGCGGCGCAAGCACCAACTGTGCACACGCCGCTATGCGTTGGAAAACATTCATTTTCCGGCTGACCGCAACGCCTTGGAAGTGGCAAGACGGCGGTTGGTATTTGAGGAGTTATTTTTATTACAACTTGGCTTGCTCGGCATTAAAGGACGTACACAGACAGAAACCGCCGTACGGATTACCCGTGACCATACCGCTGATTTCTGCGACTCACTCCCCTTTACGCTCACTGGTGCGCAACAGCGTGCGGTCGCGGATTGTGTGGAGGATATGCGTCGCCCCACCCCGATGAATCGCTTGTTACAGGGCGATGTCGGCAGTGGTAAAACGGCGGTGGCGGCGTGCGTCGCGTATACCGCCATTCGGAACGGTTGGCAATGTGTGTTGATGGCGCCCACCGAAATTTTGGCGCGCCAGCACCAACAATCGTTACAAAAGCTCTTAGCCGATAAACCCAATATTCACGTCGGTCTGCTGACCGGCTCACTCACCAAGACAAAAAAGCGTGAGGTATTGGCACAGGTCGAATCCGGTGAATGTCAACTGCTGGTCGGTACGCACGCTGTGTTATCGGAAGCGGTACAATTTGCCGCTTTGGGCTTGGTAATCACCGACGAACAACATCGGTTCGGTGTGCGGCAACGCGCGGCACTCGCCGCTAAGGGAATGCACCCGCATTTGTTGGTGATGTCTGCCACCCCCATTCCCCGTACCTTAGCGTTGATGGTGTATGGTGATTTAGATGTGTCAGTATTGGACGAATTACCGCCGGGACGCACCCCAATTGAAACGTACGCCATCGACACCACCAAACGTGAGCGCGCCTACGGATTTGTGCGTAAATTCCTAAACGAAGGCCGTCAAGCCTACATTGTGTGTCCGTTGGTGGAGGAAGGAGAAACCGACTTGGTTGCCGCCGAGGCATACGCACATGAGTTGGCAAGCGGCGCTTTCCGCGGATATTCCGTCGGTCTGTTGCACGGAAAAATGAAAGCGCGGGACAAGGAACAAACGATGCGCGATTTCGCCGAAGGGCGGTTGTCGCTGTTGGTATCCACCACGGTGGTGGAGGTCGGTATGGACGTCCCCAACGCCGTGCTGATGGTGATTGAAAATGCCGAACGATTTGGCTTGGCGCAGTTACATCAGTTGCGCGGCCGTGTCGGACGCGGCAAATATGCGTCCTCGTGCATTTTGATTTCGGATGCCAAAAATGAGGTAGCCGTACGCCGCCTGCGCGTGATGTGTGACACCACCGACGGTTTCAAAATTGCCGACGCGGATTTACAACAGCGCGGTCCGGGTGATTTCTTCGGCAATCGTCAACACGGCTTACCGGAAATGAAAATTGCCAACTTGTTCAGCGATATGGCGCTGCTGCGCGAAGCACAAGACGCCGCACGCGCCCTGCACACCGTGGATTCTGCCTTGGAACAACCCGAACACCGTTTACTGCAACACGCCATTGCTGCTCTCTTCTCCCACGCCGGTGAGCAGAGCTTGAATTGATAACCAAACAAGCCGCGCCCCGAACCGATGGTTCGGGGCGCGGCTTTTGGGGACTTTCTATTCCGACAGTTCATCCAGCGGGGGTTCATAGGCCGGCAAAAATTCGT
>JAZSOY010000151.1:0-2061 GCA_045537155.1 Acutalibacteraceae bacterium | reverse complement strand
ATCTCAACCACGTGATTTCCGCCCTGCTCCTCGACAATATTAACATTATCCATGTCGCTAAACGCATACAGCGCCTGCGGCCACGCACCGCTCTCCATATCACCGTGAGCGATTTCCTGTCTGCCAATATCTCCACAAATCGCCACCGACACGTCGTCGACAGAAAGGGTATATCCAGTGTTCGCGTAGCTTAACAGAATAACACGGAAACCTGACGTGGCGTCCAGGGTGAAATTAACAATGCCTTCGTACCACGTCCACTCGCTCTTGTTGGGGCGCGTATAACCATAATTAATGTCTGTAAGCCAAGCACCAGTGCTGTCCTGCAGTCGCACCATGATGTTCGCCGCTGCCGTCGCAGTAGAGGGTACACGGAAACGAATCACCGCTTTTTTTCCGGTCAGCCCACTGATTGTTTGGTTTAACGTAACATATTCGGATTTCACACCGCCGTTGCTGCTACCCTCACAGGGCAAAGGAAGGGTTTTGTTACCCTCGGCATCGGTCACCGGCGAAACCGCGGTTCCTGATGCACCATTCACGGCCGACGTACCCGTATGCACGACCCAACTATGCGCACCGGATTCGAAATCATCGAAGAAGATGTTTTGGTCGGGAACCAACGTCGCCGGCTGCACCGTCACAACGCAGCTCGCGGTAAATCCGCCACTGGACGCCGTAACCGTTGCCACACCCTGGCTAATACCGGTAATCAAACCGTCAACCACCTTGACAACGCCTTCCGGCTCAGCCGTCCAGGTCAACGCCGGTTGAATGGCACCTTCCGGTACCACAGAGGCCGTCAACGTAGCGGAATCACCGACCCCCAAGGTTTTCTCGGTCACATTCATCACCAAACCGGTGGGTTTGGCGGTAACGGTAATCTCACACGTCGCTTCGAACGTACCATTCGCCGTAGCGGTAATGGTCGCCTGGCCGGGGCCGACAGCCGTCACGGTGCCGTCCACAACCGTCGCAACAGAATCGGCACTGGACTCCCACTCAAGTGTCGTCCACTCGGCTCCGTCCGGAGTCGGTGTTGCCGTCAATGTCAAGACACCTTCCTCGACCATATCGGCCTCGGTGATGTTCAACTCAATGCCTTCCAAGAAGATGTCAACCGTCACAACGCAGCTCGCTGTGAATCCGCCACCGGACGCCGTAACCGTTGCCACACCTTCGCCGATACCGGTAACCAAACCGTCAACCACTGTGACAATGCCTGCCGGCTCAGCCGTCCAGGTCAACGTCGGTTGAATGGCACCTTCCGGTACCACGGAGGCCGTCAGCGTAACCGAGTCGCCGAGGTTTAAGATTTTCTCTTGCATATTCATCACCAAACCGGTGGGTTTGGCGGTAACGGTAACGACACACGTCGCTGTGAATTCGCCATCCGCCGTGGCGGTGATGGTTGCTTCACCGGGGCCGACAGCCGTCACGGTGCCGTCCACAACCGTCGCAACAGAATTCGCATTGGACTCCCACTCAAGTGTCGTCCACTCAGCGCCGCCCGGAAGCGGTGTTGCGGTCAACGTCAAGACGTCTTCCACAACCATATCTGCCTCGGTGATATTTAATTGAACACCTGTCAAGAACACTTTAACCGTCACAACGCAGCTGGCGCTGAATCCGCCGGCAGACGCCGTAACCGTTGCCACACCGGGGTTGACACCGGTAACCAAACCATCAACCACCGTGACAATGCCTTCCGGCTCAACTGTCCAAGTGACCTCGGGCAATACCGCACCGGCAGGCAACGGCGTCACAGTCAACGGGGTGTTGCCACCAACGCCAATCGTCGTTTCGGTGGTGTTCAACTGGATACCCGTGAGCTCGGCGGCCGCTTCGACCGTCACGACACACGTGAGCGTTTTGCCACCGAGTGTCGCCGTGATGTTCGCCGTACCCTCGGTAACGCCGGTCACCACGCCGTTTGCATCCACTTGCACCGCGGCATTATCCGATGCCCAAGTCAGCGGCGGGTTGTAGGACAAATCCGTCGGCTGATAGAGCGGTGTGATGGCTTCCGGAGCACCCACACCCACGGTCTTGCTGACCGGG
>JAZSOY010000149.1:0-6925 GCA_045537155.1 Acutalibacteraceae bacterium | reverse complement strand
GACGGCGATTGCGGCGGTTATAATCTGCATTGGGCGTGGGCATCAGCGTTTGCGGCGGCAAAGGCGGTGTGCGCGGAATGATTGAAATCAGCGGCTTACGGTTACCGCTTTCCTATACCGAAGCCGACCTACGTTCTGCGGCGGCAAAACGTCTGGGCATCCGGCCGTCGGCTGTGTTATCGTGTCGCCTGCATCGCCGTTCGGTGGATGCACGTAAAAAGCCGAAACTCTTTTTTGATGCGACCGTCGGCGTGACGGTTGCGGATGAAACTGCCGTGCTGGCATCCTGCCACATGAGCGGCGTTAAATTGTGGCAACCACCGACATTCACCGTCCCCACCGCTAGGCGAAAACCAACGCACCGCCCCATTGTAGTCGGCGGCGGTCCGGCCGGTTTGTTTGCGGCGTTGACACTGGCACGTGCCGGTTTGCAACCCCTCTTATTGGAACGCGGCGCACCGGTGGAGGAACGGCGTGCGGCCGTGGAGCAATTTCGGGCAACGGGTGTCTTGAATACACGTACCAATGTACAATTCGGCGAGGGCGGTGCCGGTACGTTTTCCGACGGAAAACTCAATACCGGCATTCACGATGCGCGGTGTCGGTTGGTATTAGAAGAATTGGTCGCCGCCGGTGCTCCGGAAGAGATTTTATGGCAAGCCAAACCGCACGTGGGCACTGACCGCTTATGTGCCGCCGTGCAAGGCTTGCGCCGCGCCATTGAAAAAACCGGCGGTGAATTCCGCTTTCATACACAGGTAGTCGGATTTCACACGGAACACGGTCGATTGGCGGCGTTACAGGTAGAAACACCCAACGGCGCACAACAGTTGCCGTGTGAACACGTCATTTTAGCCATCGGTCACAGCGCGCGCGATACGTTTGAAGCGTTGTATGCCATTGGTGTGCCGATGGAACAAAAAGCCTTTGCGGTGGGCGTTCGTATTGAACATCCACGCACATGGATTGACACCGCGCAATACGGTACCGCGGCAGGGCATCCGGCACTCGGTGCCGCGGATTATAAAATGAACGTTCCGTTGCCCGACGGCCGAGGCGTCTATACGTTTTGTATGTGTCCGGGCGGCGAGGTGATTGCCGCCGCATCCGAAGCGGGCGGCGTTGCCGTCAATGGTATGAGCGTGTTTGCGCGCGATGCACGCAACTCCAATAGTGCCTTACTGGTCGGGGTAACCGCCGCCGATATGCCGAGTGAACACCCCTTGGCCGGTATCGCGTTACAACGGCAAATGGAGCAGGCCGCATTCGCACTGGGCGGCGGTGAGTATCGCGCACCGGTGCAACTGGCGGGGGATTTGTGCGCCGGTCGCGCCAGTCGCGAATTGGGTGACATCCTCCCCTCTTATCGGCCCGGCGTCACTCCCACCGATTTGCGCGAATGTTTGCCACCGTTTGTGGTGCGTTCCTTGCAGTTGGCTTTACCGCAGTTCGACAAAAAACTACACGGATTCAACCGCTATGATGCCGTACTCACCGGCGTAGAGTCGCGCTCTTCCTCACCGGTACGTCTTTTGCGTGATGCACACTGCCAATCCGCATTACAAGGGTTGTTTCCTTGCGGCGAGGGTGCCGGTTATGCCGGAGGGATCACCTCGGCGGCGGTGGATGGTATGCGATGTGCGACCGCGGTTTTGGAACAATTATCTTAATACGATTTCCCTAGGGGTATGACATTTTGGTGTCATACCCCTCTTTTTTTTGAAAAAATCACAAAAAAACGGCAAAAATTCTTGCTCCCCGACACCGCCTTTCTGCCAAAATCGCGCGGACAAGCCGATATACTGAAAAA
Source organism: Acutalibacteraceae bacterium (assembly GCA_045537155.1). Lineage (GTDB taxonomy): Bacteria > Bacillota > Clostridia > Oscillospirales > Acutalibacteraceae > RGIG3009. Next base: position 5,115 of record JAZSOY010000149.1, on the reverse strand, counting down.
GAGAAACAACATAGGAGGTTTTCGTATGGTAATGCGCATGGGCACGGATGCCGACGGTTTAACTGTCTGGCTGTCCGGCGAACTGGACCATCACGCCGCACGCGAAATGCGTGAACAAATTGACGGGGCGGTGGAACGTTCCTCGGCAAAACGGTTACGATTGGATTTTTCCGGCATCACCTTTATGGATAGTTCCGGTATCGGCCTCATTATGGGTCGCTATCGTTTGATGACGGCGCGCGGTGGCACCTTGCAGATTATCGGCGCATCCGAGCGTCTGTTACGCGTTATGAAATTGGCCGGATTGCAAAAATTACCGGTGTGGGAAACCGCACCGAATACACATCACAAGGAGGTTCACCGATGAAACAACCAATGAACGAAATGAAGGTTATGTTCCCCAGCCGTTCTTCCAACGAAGGGTTTGCCCGTTCCGTGGTCTCTGCTTTTTTGTCGCAACTTGACCCCGCCGTGGACGAATTGGCAGACCTACGTACCGCCGTATCCGAGGCCGTCACCAACTGCATTGTGCACGCCTATCGCGACACCATCGGCATGATTACCATTCAAATGCGCTTGTATGCCGACGGCCGCACGGTGATTAAAATTCGCGACCACGGTTGCGGAATCCCTAATGTATCACAAGCAATGGAACCGTTATTTACGACCGGCGGTGATGACCGGTCGGGATTGGGCTTTTCTGTGATGGAGAGTTTCACCGACCGTTTGCGCGTATCCTCCCGTTTGGGAAAAGGCACCACCGTCACGATGGAAAAATACATAGTCGTACGTGAACGGCAGGCGAAATCGGTGTGAGTACACGCGATGAGCGCATTTGTGACAATTTAGGGTTAGTACATACTTGTGCACGGCGATTTATCGGGCGTGGGATTGAGTACGATGACCTTTATCAAGCCGGTTGTATGGGTTTAGTAAAAGCGGTAGACGGGTTTGATGATAGTCGCGGCTTACGATTGTCCACCTATGCCGTTCCCGTGATTTTAGGTGAAATCCGCCGTTTGTTCCGCGACGGTGGCAGTGTCAAAGTCAGTCGTTCACTCAAAGAACTGTCCATCAAGGTCTGCCGCGAACGGGACGCCTTTCAGGCCTGTGAAGGACGAGAACCGACAATTGGTGAACTGGCAGAGCGTTTATCACTAGAGCGTGAACAGGTGGTGGAGGCACTCGGCGCCGCTATGCCGGCCTTATCCTTGACACGCACCGACGATGACGCTGACGGCAACGAAATTGATGTCCCCGTCAGCGCACCGGAGGAACAAATCACCAACCGATTGGCATTGCATCAAGTATTATCCGAACTGTCCGAGAAAGACCGCTCGTTAATTGAATTGCGCTATTTTCGGCGGCGCACACAACAATATACCGCCGATAAACTCGGTATGACGCAAGTACAAGTATCCCGCCGTGAACGCGCTGTGTTGCAGGAACTCCGCCGTAAATTGGGATAAACATCTAGTGACAAAAAAGAGCATCGCGATAGCGATGCTCTTTTTTAGCAAATTAGAAGTTGTTGTATCTGTTTTGCTCGTTCTTCTTGTTCTGCTGTTCTTGCTGGTTCTGCTTGTTTTGATTGTTCTGGTTGTTCTGGTTGTTCTGCTTGTTTTGATTGCTTTGCTTGTTCTGATTATTTTGATTTTGCTCGTACATAACGGAAAGCCTCCCTTGGTTTTTTAGACACCGTAGTGTCACCATTAGTGTGTCCGTCGGCTTTCCGCTTTATTCATTTGGATTGTGCTTCGGCAAAACGTTGCAAAAATGACAACATATCATTGACTTCGGTTCGTTGTTCCTCAGTTGGTTTGCTCGGCAACACACGTACACCCCAGTACAGCGTTTTCGGCAAACTTTTAAGCGATTCTTCCGCCGCAATCACCGGCGAACCCGTCCAATCCCAATAGGCACGGTTGTCGCTGACACCGTTGACCGTTTCTGCTAACGTATCCAGCGGTATAAAGAAGGATTCCGGACTACCCTCAAATGCCTTACTCAAGGTGCCGTGATAGTACGATGGGTCAATGGCCCACAACGTCACATCACGCGACAAAATATGTGCCATAACCGCTTGTTGATTGGTCATAGCTTCGGGATTGGCAGCACCATCAACGGTGTTGGCAATGTTTAAGCATTGCACCTCTACCCGAATCTTTCCGTCGCCATTACGCTCCTTTGCGAACGCCGTTAAGGTTTCTTCCAGTTGCTCATCCACTTCCACGCTCACTTCTTGCGTGGTCACCATACAAATCAAATAATCCGGTTTTACACGTGTCGCGGCTTGCCACACAAACACCAGCACAGCCATCACCAAAGCGCCACCGACAATCACTGTCCACTTATAGTGATACCAAAAATTCGCCCACCATCCGCGCGGTGTCGGCGGTTCTGTCGATACCGGATTGCGAACCAACTCCTCAGGATTCACCCCCAACAAATAGCGTTCACGTGCCATGGGTTGACTCCTTTCCAAACAAAGGTAACTATACCATTACGCACCGGCATACCGTGTCAAAGCGCCCAATGCCGAATCCGTAAATTCATCGGTATACAGCACCGTGCCGTCTTTCAATTGCACATACGCACGTGCGGTATACTCCCGCGCCAAAAACGCTTGACGATTGGCCACGGACGACGTCATAATGATGGTGAAATCCATATATTGTTTCGTGTAATCCACCAACAAAACATTTTTGCCATTGTAACAGGTAGCACCCCACATACGGCTATTACCGGAATCGTTTTTATGCGCCGCGTATTCCTCTAAGGTTAAATCGGTCGTGTTGCCCGCACGCTTCAGAAGGACACCGAAACGAGCTACCTGCATCTTTTGATTGTTATACGTGACATACACATCGTCCGAGTTGGCATCCAAATCCGTAACATACAGCCGGTTAAGGAATCGTACGCCGCTATACTGGCCGTTTTCGTCGACAAACACCGAGGTTCCGAGCGTTGCCACCGGTAATTGCTCCATAGCTGCCGTTTCCTCAAACGCGGCACTCAATGTGGTCGGTCCTGCCGGCATACGGAAAGCAAACGTCGTGCCGTCTCCCGCACCAAAATCCGCCGTATCTTTGTTGAGCACTTTACGCTCATACGCTTGTGCGCCACGGCTCGCCGGTTTCGTATAAGAATACGTTAAACTACCGAGTTTCAGACGGTAATTGGAGGACGGTGCTACGGTGGCTCTCACCAGTGTGCCGGGTGCCACTTCCGAACCATTGGCAATCGCCGTATCGGTGGAAGCATCGCTCAACGTAACTGAGCCGTTTGCCATGGCCGACAGTGTCAAGGGGTAAGTGTCTTGTTCCTCATATCCGTCCACCGCGAGGACAAGGTCATCCAGATAGTAGTCTGAACCCGACACCGTTGAGATAGACAACATACCACTGGTAGTCAACGCGCCTTCCTCTTTCGCTCTCGTCGTGAACTGCACGGCAAACTCATACCAACCATCGGCATCTTGATTGGTGCCGGTCAATATCTGTTGAGGACTTGAGGTTAGCTCAGAATTATCGAAAAGGTCATCCACCGTTTTGGGGACAATACCGCCTGTAAACGTCATCGACAGTTTGTTTTTCTGGTTAGTAGTGGCCGTATCGGTATACTTGAAACGACCGGTTAAGCGGTACGTCGTTGCATACGTAACCGGCAATGAACCCAGCCAATATCCCGTAGCAGGGAGTGACGCTTCACGGGTAGGAACATACAAACAGTGATTATCCTGGTTTGCAGGGTCTAACACCACTTCACACAGACTGGACGGTTCCAGCACCTTATAACTCCACGTGGGGAACAATAAGTGGCGGTCCCATTCAAAGTCACCACCGTACAAACAGTTGTTTTTGACAGTGACTGTACACAACACGGTAATGCCATTTTGGTTGGTCGCGGTAATCACGGCCGTACCGGCATCTCGTGCGTATATTTCTCCGTTACCATGTACCGTTGCCACCTGGTCATCGCTGGTCGTCCACGTCAGCGGACCGACCTTCTCACCCTCCGGAACGGATACGGTCAGACGATAATGGTTGGTTGCGTACATCGACAGCGTATCTTCACTGATGGTCAGTTCATTCGACACAACCTCAGGTCTTCCTGTCTGCCAAATGCGGACATAATCCACTTCCATTGGGTTATCTCTCGAACCACCGAGGAATAATGCCGCCATCTCCTCGTTGAGGAAGGAGAACACACCGGTTTTAGAGCCGGAACCGGAGGCAACGTTGGGTGCAGGTACATTGTTTTCACCCCAGAATTGGTCCTGTACTTCGACGCCGTCTAAGAAACACCGAATGCTGTTTTGCTCCCACAGCCAACCCATAACGTGCCACTCAGCATCGCCGAGGCCGTGCCGATAGTTGCCGGAACAAGTATACCGTACATCCTCCTGGGCCTCCACGCCATTGACGATAGCACCTTTGTAACGTTGGTCGTGGAAGGTTGTTGTATAATAGCCATCCGGATACCCACTGGTGATACCCCAATACTCCAACCAATCGATTTCCACCCAATGTGTATTTTCACCACGGGTTTCAAACACCTTGCCCTCCGGGAACGACCACACGGCCGGAATTCCCTTTTCTCCGCTGCCGTTTTCACTGGGGCGCGGAACACGCAACTTGACTTCCAAATAGCCTTTGTTATAGGTAAATCCGGCGTGGGTATTGATATCCACGCTGTTGAGGCAAAGGTTATAGGTCGGGACATCCGCCATAACCGTTAAAATGCCATCTTGTACCGAGTAATCATCGACATCCAACGGCGGCTCCAAATACGGACGCGTCACATACCACTTATAGCCTTCCTCACCACTGGCTTTTTTATCAATGGTAGTATCTGTGGTAAAGTCATCACTGAACACCAACCGGTCCATACCGGCACCGTTCACGATATCCCCGTTATATGCCGGTACGACCGTGTCGTTCGCAATACGCAAATGCAACTGACACGTATTGTTCGTGGCTACATTTGTTTCAAAAAACTCCAAATTGGGATTCACACGCGCCGAAATAACATGGTCGCCAGCAACAGCTGCCCACGCTGCGGTACCGGTAATCACCACCGACTCCCCGACGGCGATGCCGTCGGTATAGGTCA
>JAZSOY010000030.1:0-5637 GCA_045537155.1 Acutalibacteraceae bacterium | reverse complement strand
AACACCGCCTTGTACGGAGCTTTTCCGGTACAAGCCACCGATGTCAACAACGAGGATTGGAACCAACCACGATACTGGTCGGCGCCCTCCAAATACAAATCGGCGGGCCAAGCCAATTCGGGACGCTCTTTGAGGACGGCAGCCTGCGTAGAACCCGAGTCAAACCACACGTCCATAATGTCGCTTTCCTTACGGAAATGCTGACCGCCGCAATGCGGGCAGGTGGCACCGGCAGGCACAATTTCGTCTGCCTCGTGTGCGTACCAACCGTTGGAACCCTCTTTGCGGAAGAGTTCCGACACAGCACGGATGAACGCACCGTCAATAATGGGCTTGCCGCAATCCTCGCAATAGAAAATCGGAATCGGGACACCCCACAAACGCTGCCTCGAAATGCACCAGTCACTGCGCTCGCGCACCATGGAGGCGATGCGTTCCTCGCCCCACGCCGGCATCCATTTCACGTCACGAATCGCGCGCACGGCATCGTCTTTGAAACTATCCACCGAGCAGAACCATTGGTCGGTCGCACGGAACAACACCGGCTTTTTGCAGCGCCAGCAGTGCGGATATTGGTGCACAATTTTCTTCATCGCGAACAGCGAACCCGTTTTGTCCATATGGATGGCAATCGCCTTGTTTGCCTCGTCGGTGGTCAAACCGGCAAAGAGTTCACCGGCCTCATCGGTCATTTTACCGGCACTGTCGACCGGCACGGATATACCGATTTGCTCGTACCGTTTGCAGACGTTAAAGTCATCCACGCCGTGACCGGGGGCGGTATGTACGCAACCGGTACCGCTTTCCAACGTAACGTGGTCACCGACGATAATCAGCGATTCCCGGTCGAGGAACGGATGTTTCGCGGTCATATATTCCATTTCCGCGCCGGTGAACGTCGCGAGCACCGTATACTCGGTGATGCCGGCGGCGGCTAAGGTTTCTTCCGTGAGCGCCTCGGCGAGGATATAGTTTTCCTCGCCGCAGCGTACCACTTGATACGTAAAGTTTGGGCCCAGACAAATCGCCAAGTTCGCCGGCAACGTCCACGTGGTGGTGGTCCAAATGACAAAAGAGGTCTTGGACACATCAATGCCTTTGGCAGACAACACACCGCGCTCGTCAGCGACGGGGAATTTGACATACACCGAATAGCAGGGGTCTTCCGCGTATTCGATTTCGGCTTCGGCCAACGCGGTCTGACATTCGGCACACCAGTACACCGGCTTCAAGCCTTTGTAGATGTAACCCTTGGTTGCCATTTCGCCGAACACTTCAATCTGGCGCGCTTCAAAGGCAGGCGTGATGGTTTTGTAGGGGTTTTCCCAGTCACCCAACACCCCCAACCGCTTAAACTGTGCGGTCTGGTCTTGCCGATATCCCTCTGCGAAATCTCGGCAGATGTTGCGCAATTCCACCGCGTCCATAGACACCGCATTTTCCAAGCCGGCCTTGGCACGGGCTTTGAGTTCAATCGGCAACCCGTGCATATCGTAGCCCGGCACATACGGCGCTTGATAACCGGCCATGTTGCGATACCGCACAATCATATCCTTGAGGATTTTGTTCAGTGCGGTACCGATGTGGATATTGCCGTTAGCATACGGAGGGCCGTCGTGAAGTACAAAACGGGGTTTACCCTCGTTTTTCTTCATCATTTCCTCGTAAATGTGCTCATTATCCCATTTTTCCAAAAACAACGGTTCCCGTTGCGGCAAACCGGCGCGCATCGGAAATTCGGTTTTAGGCAAATTCAATGTCTGGTTATAATCTTGCTGTTGCATGTGGCGTATCTCCTTTGATTATCCTTACTTGCGCTTTTTCAAAAATCCACGTGCGGGTTTTCCTGTTGTATCGCTGTCTTCCTCGTCATCGTGGATGTCGTAATCGTTACCAAATTTCAAATCCGAAAACCGCGACAACGGTTTGGTATCGGCAACCGGCGCATCGGATACGACGGTTTCGGCGTCGGTGGGAGCAATCACCACATCGTCTTCGACCGGAGCCTCCTCAGCAGCAGGTTCCACAGTCGGTTCCGGTTCGGGTTCGGGCAGGCGGTTGAGCAATTCCAGATGTTCTTTGTACAACGCCATCATCTGCGCCTTGAACGTCGCGACTTCGCGTTGCATACGCTCCAGTTCTTGTTTTTCGTTATCCACCTGCGACAACGCAACCTGCCGAATGTTCTCAGCATCGCGTTTGGCGGCCTCCAAGATATCGCCGGCTTTGGCTTCGGCATTACGCAGCGTTGTCTCACCGGCGCGTTGCGCGTTGAGCAAGGCACCACGAATATTATCCTCGTCGTTTCGGTACTCGACGACCTTATCCGCGAGCACCTTCATTTTTTCGGAGAATTCCTCCTTTTCACGGAGCAACTGCTCCACGGTGGCGACGCACTCATCTATGAAATCGTCCACCTCTTCGGCACGATAACCGCGTCCGCGGCTGAATTCAATATTGCGAATTTCGTCCAGTGTCATCACAAGAAACTCCTCCCTTATTGATACTGTTCCAACGTAATCATCCATCGTCCTTTGCGTGTCTGGGGCCCGATGCGCGCGACGCGAAACCGACCGGCCCCGCGCACCGACAACACATCGCCCTCCTGCACGGAAGCGGCTATCGACAACGCCGGCAAATGATTGCAGGCGACAGCGCCGGCAACAATGCGGCGCGCCGCCTCTTCCCGAGAGGTGCGCAGCGCCACGTGCAACACCGCATCCAAGCGCGGCGATGCCACGGTATCCTGCAACACGCGAAATTCGCGTTGCACCTCAATGGCTCCCTCGTACGGACAAACGGCACGAACACCTTCGTTGCCGATTTTGGAAACACTTTCAGCGATAAACGGTGCTAACTCTTCGTCTGCCAGCACCACCGCACAGCCGTTGCGGCAGAGAATATCCCCCACCTTGTCACGGCGAATACCGGTCGCGAGCAACGCCCCCAACACATCGCGGTGTGTCAGCGCGGCTGTAGCGCGATACCGAAACGCCACCGGCACAATGGGGAACACGCTTTCGTCCGGCTCCAAGAAATCGGGAAACACACCGAGCACGGTGCGTTCTGCGTCAGGATATCCGCCAAAGAACAACCCGTTGCGGAACCCCTTTTCACGCAAGAGTGCTCGTGCCACTGCTTGTCGGTGTTCATCCAGAAAACCAACAAAACGGGGACACGAGCGCACATCACACAGATGACAGGCATCCTCTATGCGGGCACGCAGCAGCGCGTCCTCATCGGATACATTAGAAGTAGAGGCCATTGTTCTCCAGTTCGTCGAGCAAATCGCCCATAAAGCCGACATTATACGGCGTAATGATATAGGTGCAGTTGGCAACTTTCTTAATCTGACCGTCGTTGGCATACGCCACGCCACTCAAGAAGTCAAGAATACGGCGAGCCACATCCTTGTTAGACGATTCCAAATTGAGTACGACAGTCCGTTTGGCATTGAGATGGTCGGCAATGGTGCTGGCATCGTCAAAGCGTTCGGGCTTGACCAATACCACCTGCAACTGTGCCGTGGCGTGAATGTTCACCACTTTGTTGCCTTTACGTTCCGGCTCGGCGGCACGTTCAGCAGGGCGCGACACAAAATCGGTTGTGCCCTCGTCGTTGAATTCGCGGTCGTCGTCTGCATCGCCCAAAAGGTCTTGCAATTTTCCGAAAATACCCATTGTTTATTCCTCCTGATTATTGATAATCTCTTGCGCCGAAGATAGCCGACCCGACACGCACCAAGGTGGAGCCTTCGCGGATGGCTTCGACATAGTCCATCGACATACCCAGAGATAATATCTCCATAGTTATATTATCTACTTTTTTAGCCTGAATGTCAATAAACAGTTTGTGCATTTTTGAAAAAATCGCGCGCTTTTCGGCCTCGGTATGCAAAATCGGGGGAATTGCCATCAATCCGCGCACTCGAATCCCGTCGAAACCGGAAATCCGATGCAACAATTCCTCCACGCAGTCGGCGGCGACACCGCTTTTGGATGCCTCGCCACCGATATTGACCTCGACTAAGACATCCATCACACCGCGAGGCGTTTGTTTGGCTGCCTCGGACACCGCACGCGCCAGCCGTTCACTGTCGATGGACTGAATCATATCCACCTGCCCGACAATGCGACGTACTTTATTGGTCTGCAAATGTCCGATGAGGTGGGCTTGCACACCGGTCAGCGGCAACGCGTCGCGCTTATCCAAAAATTCCTGTACGCGATTTTCACCGATGCACCGTATGCCGGCATCCAACGCCACGCGAATCCGTTCCGGCGGTACGGTTTTGGTGACCGCCATCAGCGTCACGTCCTCGCGCCGACGACCGGCGGCGGCACACGCTTGTTGAATGTTCTCCTCAATGCGCTTGAGGTTTTCGCGGATATACGCCGCTTCATCGCACGGGTTTGCCGTCATACAAATCCTCTCCTTTCACGACGAGTTTATCGTATAACTGGGCATACTGCTTATCGTCCGTCATTTCGCACACCGCGTAATGATTAACCGTGTCGTGGTGCAACACCTGAATACGCCGAAACGCCAACACGTTACCGTCCTGCACATACACCCCCGGCTCCTGCCGGTCGTTAAAATAAATGGCTTTGTCGGGAATCCGAATCCCGTCGTAGCGTTGTAATCGAATGTAAATCTGCTCACGGCGCAAAGCGGACAAGGCTTCCCCCATTCGCGTACATTGCAAAATCAACGCCGCTTTCCCGTTACCGTCCTTGTTAACGGCAGCAATGGTCATCGGTATCACTTCGCTTTGCACCAAGGGGATTTCCACTTCCATCTGGGCACCGACCTTGAGGTCTGCGGCCTGCTCCATCGTTATTTCACACGCGAGATACCACTCGTAGTTGCCCACCACTTTACCGATGCCGGACGGAATGGCATTCGGGCGATACGCCACCGCTTTTTGCACCTCCGCCACCGACATTTCAGTGACGTTTTTGGTGGTACAAAACGCCTCATACCCGTCGAGCGTGCTGATAAAATACCCGGCCACGGGCGAGGTCACCTTACCGGTCGACGGCTGAAACGATTTTGCTAACTGTGCACGCTTTGTATTCAGTTGCGCCAGTTGCGCGTCAAAATTCTCCACGCGGCCAATGGTAATCTGCTTTTTATTAAGCAATGTCAGCAACCGCGCGTGTAGGTCGTCCAACGTCGAAAACGACGTCGATTGCGCGGCGGCGGTAATTGCCAACCACGTGTTGTCGATTTGGCGATTAATGGCGGCCAAACCGGCGCGATTCGTCGTTCCCTGCGCGTTGATGGTAGTCAGCGACTGAATTTCCGCATCCAATCGGTTAAGTTCCTGCTGTGCCAACGCGTCGCTTTCCGCCTTGTACACATCCGCAATGGTTCCGTTTTTCGCGACGCGGCCGCCGTTTTCCACCGTATAAAACAAATAGCCGGCAGACGTTTCCGTCAACACGGTTTCGTCGCGGAACACCACACCGGTCGCCTGCAATGTCTGGTAGGTCGTGGCACGCTCGATGGTTTCGGTTTGCATCGGCGAAGACAAGACCATATACCCCTGAAATCCGATGTACACCAACAAAAGCAGGGCAACACTAACCAACAAAACGCGTTTCACTACCGAATTCATAGGTTGTCCTCCTTTTG
>JAZSOY010000205.1:0-7784 GCA_045537155.1 Acutalibacteraceae bacterium | reverse complement strand
TTACTGGATGACGGCAAAACGGTGTGTACATTAGGACCGATTATTCACAATCCGCAGATGGTAGAGCAGTTGGCGGCACGCGGTGTACAAATCGTGTCTTCGCCGGAACACGTGCCGGACGGTGCGACATTAGTGATTCGTTCGCACGGTGTCCCCAAAAGCGTGTATGCGTCGCTGGAACAAGCCGGTGTGAGATATCACGATGCCACGTGTCCCTTTGTGTCGAAAATTCATCGCATTGTGGAAGAACAATCGTCGGCCGGCGCGGCTGTGTTGATTGCCGGTGATGCCACGCATCCGGAAGTAATCGGTATTCGTGGTTATTGCCACGGCGATTCGTATGTGTTTTCCACCGAAGAGGAATTGGCTGCGTTAATGACACAGGACGTTCCTAATCGACATCAACCGCTGATTTTGGTTGCGCAAACGACCTTTCAAACAGATATCTGGAAAAAATGTTCGGAAATCGCAAAAAAACACTATACAAATCTCCAAATCTTTGATACAATATGTAACGCAACTGCGCGTCGCCAGACAGAAGCAGTTGCCCTGTCACAACAAAGTGATGTGATGGTGATTGTCGGTGGGCGCCAAAGTTCCAACACCGCTAAGCTTAGAGACGTTTGTCAACCGCACTGCCGTACGGTGCTAATCGAAACGGCAGATGAGTTGTCGGCAGATTGGTTTCACGGCGTAGCACGTGTGGGACTGACAGCAGGAGCATCTACGCCCGCTGATATTATAAAGGAGGTACTTTCAACCATGTCCGAGATTGTCAACAACAGCGAAGTCCAAGAAAATGAGGCGGCCCCTGTCGCCGAACCTGTCAAATCCTTTGACGAAATGAGTTTTGAGGAGGCGCTTGAAGCTTCTCTTCAAAGTTTAACTACAGATGAAAGAGTGCGCGGTCTGGTCGTTGGCATTGCTCCCAACGAAGTTCAAGTCGAAGTCATTGGTCGCAAACAAACCGGTTATATCCCGGTGGACGAACTCTCCGTCGAGGGTACGGACCCGGCACAACTGGTGAGCATCGGCGACGAATTGGAATTGCTGATTATGCGTACCAACGACCAAGAGGGCACCATTATGCTGTCCAAAAAACGCATCGATGCGAAAAAAGGCTGGGATACCATTGTCGCGGCCGGCGAAAGCGGCGAAGTGTTGGAAGGCATCGTCACCGACGTTATCAAGGGTGGCGTGCTGGTAGCATCCCACGGTGTCAAAGTATTTGTGCCGGCTTCCCACGCATCGGTCAGCCGTATGGAAGATTTGACTCCCTTGCTGCACACCACGGTGCGTTTCAAGGTGTTGGAAACGAACCAAGCGCGTCGTCGTGCCGTGGGTTCGGTACGCGAGATTGCCCGCGCGGAGCGCAAGGAAAAAGAAGAAGCGTTCTTTGCTCAGGCTGAAGTTGGCCAGAAATACACCGGTACGGTGCGTTCGCTGACCTCGTATGGCGCTTTTGTCGACTTGGGCGGTGTGGACGGTATGATTCACGTGTCTGAGCTGTCTTGGAAGCGCATTAAGCATCCGTCCGAAGTCGTTAATGTCGGCGACGTGGTGGAAGTGTACATTCGCGACCTCGATGTCGAAAAACACAAAATCTCGCTCGGTTACCGCCGTGCGGAAGACAACCCGTTTGAAATTTTCAAGAGCCAATACGCCGTGGGTGATGTTACTACCGCTAAAATTGTGAGCATGACCTCGTTTGGCGCGTTTGCTCAGATTTTGCCGGGCGTGGACGGTTTGGTGCATATTTCGCAGATTGCTAATCGCCGCATTGACAAACCGCAAGATGCGCTCAAAATTGGGGAAGAGGTGCAGGTGAAAATCACCGGCATTGATGTCGACAATAAGCGCATCAGTTTGTCCATCCGCGCGCTGTTAGAGGATGCTCCGGTGGAACAGACAGCCGAAGAACCGGCCGTTGAAGAAGCACCGGTTGCGGAAGAGCCGATTGCGGAGGACACAGCGGCAGCTGCCGAGGCTGTTGCCGAAGGTGCACCGGCGGCCGATGCCGAATAAGACAAAAACCAAAAAGGAAACGGTTCTGCCGTTTCCTTTTTTAGGAGGAACACGATATGATTGCCATTGCTTGTGACCATGCCGGACCGGCACTGAAAGAAGAAATCAAGGCGTTACTGAACGATATGGGGTATTCGTACCGCGATTTCGGTACGGATACGTCCGATAGTGTCGACTATCCGGTGTATGCCTCGCGCGCCGCGTATGCGGTCGCGTCCGGCGAGTGTGAAAAAGGAATTGTTATTTGCGGTACCGGTATTGGTGTCAGTATCGCTGCCAACAAGGTGAAAGGTATCCGCTGCGCGTTATGCAGTGAGCCGTTATCCGCGCAGTTGACGCGTCGCCATAACGATGCCAACATGCTCGCTATCGGTGCCCGTGTGACCGGTCCGGAACTGGCAAAAGAAATTGTGCGTGAGTTTCTGAGCACGGACTTTGAAGGTGGTCGTCATCAACGCCGTATTGATATGATGATGAGTCTGGAAAACGGCGAGGTACTGTGAGATGGTAAACAGAAGTGCAGCTTCTTTAGAACCGATTGCCGCCGCGTTGCGTCACAATCGAATGGAAGCGGTGTGTGTGGATACCGCTGCGGAAGTGGTACCGTTGTTGCGTCAGTGGCTGAAAGCCGGTGATACGGTGGCGGTCGGTGGTTCACGCACATTGCACGAATTGGATGTGTTGTCATTGCTTCGCAATGGCGACTACACCTTTTTTGACCGGCACGCCGAGGGCTTGACTGCAGAGGATGTGCGCCGTGTTTTCTTGGATAGTTTGGGTGCCGATGTGTATTTGTGCTCGGCAAACGCAGTCACGGAACGCGGGGAAATCTATTGCGTAGACGGAAACGGAAACCGCCTCGCCGCTCTGTGTTACGGCCCGCGTTCGGTCATTCTGGTGGTGGGTTGTAACAAGATTGTCCCCGATTTGCCGGCAGCGATACAGCGTATCAAGACCGTGGCGGCACCGCAGAACACTGCGCGATTGCACAGTGCAACACCGTGCGCGGACAGTGGCCACTGTTGTCAGACCGACGGCGCTTATTGTACCGACGGCTGCAGCAGTCCTTCGCGTATTTGTTGCTCGTATCTCACACTGGGGTATCAGCGCGTGCCCGGACGCATCAAAGTCATTTTAGTGGGCGAGCCGCTTGGTTTTTAATCAAAAATTACCAAAAAGTAGCAGAAAGGTTTTTTCGCGTGCTCAGCGTGCGTGGAAAAACCTTTCGTGTTTATTTATTTCCCATCGGCCGATACTAGATGTAGTGGTCATTTTGAAAAAATCTAAAAAAATTCAGAAAATATTTGATTTTTCAAAAAATTATGGTATACTGTTAGTTGGAGTAACACAAGGGTGTATTTTGCCCTTTTTTCAGACTATCCTACACAGCAGATTTCATCACGCTTGCAGGGAGTGGGTATTTTGTATAAATATGTTATCTGCGGCAACCGACGTTTGACCGGTACGGTGGATATCAGCGGCGCCAAAAATGCGGTTGTCGCGATTTTGCCGGCCACGGTTTTGGCAAACGGCGTGTGTCGCATTGAAAATATACCGTGTATTGCCGACGTGGACACCGCGCTTGAGATTTTGGCGTCATTAGGTGCGTTGGTGCGCCGCATTGACCCGCATACGGTGGAAATTGATTCGCGTACCATCGTGACACAGACGGTACCGCACGACTTGGCAAAAAATATGCGCGCTTCCTATTATTTTATCGGCGCGTTGTTGGGACGGTTTGGGAAAGCCAGTGTGCCGATGCCGGGTGGTTGCTATTTCGGTGTTCGACCGATTGACCAGCACTTAAAAGGTTTTACGGCGTTGGGCGCGCAAGTACTGCCGATGAAAAACGGTATGATTAGTGCGCGCGCCGAAAAATTAGTTGGCAATTCCGTGTATTTGGATGTGGTTTCGGTCGGTGCTACGGTGAACATTATGTTAGCCGCCGTGTATGCCGACGGGGTAACGGTGATTGAAAACGCGGCCAAAGAACCGCATATCGTGGATTTGGCCAATTTCCTCAATTCCATGGGGGCTGACATCCGCGGTGCCGGTACGGATGTCATTAAAGTGCGTGGTGTCAACCGTTTGTACGGTACGACGTATTCCATTATTCCCGACCAGATTGAAGCCGGTACGTATATGGCGGCCGCGGTAGCAACCGGCGGTGATGTAACAGTACGTAACGTCATCCCCAAACATATGGAGTCCATTACCGCAAAATTGCAGGAAATGGGTGCTGAGGTAGAGGAGTTTGACGAGGAAATCCGCGTATCTGCTTCCGGTCGTCTGCGCCATTGTAATATCAAAACGATGCCGCATCCCGGCTTCCCGACCGATATGCAACCGCAGATTGCGGTGTTGCTCTCGGTAGCCGAGGGAACCAGTATTATCAATGAGGGCGTTTGGGAAAACCGTTTTCGATATGTTGACGAACTGCGACGTATGGGCGCTGACGTGCAGGTGGACGGCAAAACGGCGGTTATTCAAGGCGTATCGAATTTGACAGCGGCGCCGGTGAAAGCGATGGATTTGCGTGCCGGTGCGGCAATGGTGATTGCGGCGTTGACGGCGAACGGTGTGACCGAAGTTGAGGAAATACAGCACATTGAGCGCGGCTATGAGAATTTGGTAGATAAACTGCGTGGTTTGGGTGCGGATATTCAACGTGTTACGGAAGACCAACCGCAACTACAATCGGCACAATAAGAACAGTCGATGGCGCACGGCCTACGGGGGCGGTGCGCCGTTTTTTTACGAAAAGGGTTTGCAAGAGAAAGGAAAGGAAAATGGCTCGTTTTTGTCCTTTATACAGTGGCAGTAGCGGTAATTGTTTGTATGTCGGCACTGCCGATGCCGGTCTTTTGATTGATGCCGGTGTCAGTGCGCGCCGCATTGAGCGTGCCTTGTGGGAACGCGAAATTGACCCCGGTAGCATTCGGGCGGTGTTGGTGACACACGAACACAGCGACCATATCGGTGGTCTGCGTGTGTTGTGTAAGCGGTTGCGGATTCCCGTCTATGCGACGCCGGGAACGTGCGACGCCTTGCGCCGCAATCGTGCCTTAGAGCTGGATACCCTGTGTTTCCCATTGACGGATGACCAGCAAATCGGGGAATTTCGTGTTACTGCGTTTTCCACTTCGCACGATTGTACCGAGAGTTGCGGTTATCGCATCGTCTTACCGGATGACCGTTGCGTCGGGATTGCCACCGATTTAGGTGTGATGACATCGACGGTGCGTGACCATTTGCGGGGATGTGATTTGATACATATTGAATCCAATCACGATGTCCGTATGTTGGAAAACGGACCGTATCCGTATCCGCTGAAACGGCGCATTTTGTCGGAATGTGGCCATCTGTCCAACACGGCGTGTGCGTGTGAGTTGCCGCAATTCGTGCAGGAGGGAACCACCCGTATTTTCTTGGGGCACATCAGCCGTGAAAACAACTTGCCGGATTTGGCGTATGCCACGGCACAAGCCGAGTTGGCGGCATGCGGATTGGTGGAAAATGTCGATTATATCTTGCAGGTGGCGATGCCCGAATGGGACCGCCCCTACGTGGTTTTTTAATCACTGTTAAGGAGGGAACCGTTGTGCTCACCGTAACTGTGGCCTGTGTCGGTAAGTTAAAAGAAACGTATTGGCGTGATGCGTGTGCAGAGTATGCCAAACGGTTGTCGGCGTTTTGCCGGTTGAATGTGGTGGAAGTTGTTGAAGAATGGTTGTTTGATAATTTATTAGTGGTATAAATCACAGCTGCCATGGAAACCGAGGGGCAACGATTGCTCTCGCGTATTCCGGCCGGAGCGACGTTGGTAGCCCTGTGTATTGAGGGAAAAGAATTCACCTCCGAAAGGTTGTCACAGCAGATTATGCAGTGGACAGTTGACGGTATGAGCCATCTGGCTTTGGTGATTGGCGGCTCTACCGGTTTATCGGATGCCGTTAAGCGGGAGGCTCGATTGCGGTTATCCTTTTCCCCGATGACATTTCCGCACCAGTTAGCGCGTATTTTGGTGTTGGAACAACTGTATCGAGCTTTTCATATTGCCTCGGGTGGGAAATATCACAAGTAAGGTGGCGAACGGTATGGAAAAACATCATATTCGAATGGAATTGTTGGGCACGGAGTATGTGATTGTGTCGGATGAGCCGGCGTTGTATGTGGCGCAACTGGGACGTGAGCTGGACGAATCGATGCGAGCTTTGATGGAGACACAACCGCGTATGACACCGCATATGGCGGCGGTGTTGACGGCTTTAACCGAGCACGACCGTGCAGTAAAAGCGGAAACAGCCGTGGAGCACTTGCGCGACCAGATGAACCGTTACTTACAGGAAAACCTTGCACTACGTGCCGAAGTGGAGCGTTTGCGTCGTGAATAGGCCGGAAATACTGGCACCTGCCGGTTCGTTTGAGTCGCTGGTTGCCGCGGTACGTGCCGGTGCGGATGCCGTCTATCTCGGCGTTGAGGGGTTTAACGCACGCCGTAACGCGTGTAACTTTTCGCTGATGCCCTCAGCAAATACCACCTCGCTGTCGGAAGCGGTGGCATACTGCCACGCACGCGGTGTCAAAGTGCATTTGACACTGAATACTTTGATACGCGAACGGGAAATGCCCGAAGCACTACACATCGCCGAAGTGGGGTGTGCGTGCGGTATCGACGCGATGATTGTGCAGGACCGCGGGTTAGCACGGTATCTGCACGCCGCCGCGCCGCAGTTGCCGTTGCATGCCTCTACCCAATTATCGTGTCACACACCGGCGGGGGTACGCGCCTTGCGTGAGGCGGGATTTTCTCGCGTCGTGTTGTCACGGGAAATGTCGCGTGACGAGATTGCTGCCTGTCGGGACTTGGGTTGTGAGTTGGAGGTGTTTGTACACGGTGCACTGTGTATGAGCGTGTCGGGACAATGTTTGTTGTCGGCTTTGTTAGGGGGACGTAGCGGCAACCGCGGTTTGTGTGCACAACCTTGCCGTTTACCTTTTGCCGTGGGACGGTCTCCGCGCGAGGGGGATGCCGCTTTAAGTCTGAAGGACCAATCGTTGTACGCACACGTGAGCGATTTACAAGACCTCGGTATCACCTCGTTCAAAATTGAAGGACGGATGAAACGCCCCGAATACGTCGCCGCCGCCACCAAGGTGTTGCGCCAACTGGTGGATGGCGAACAACCGGCTCCGCAGTTATTGGAGGATTTACAAGCAGTTTTCTCACGTTCCGGATTTACCGACGGATACTTTACCGGCAAACGCGGTCAGGCGATGTTTGGTCGTCGTCGTACCGAAGATGTAGCCGCATCGGCGGTACTGTCACGCTTGTCGCGGTTGTACGACCGCGAAGTGCCGCGTGTTCCGATCACCTTGCGTCTGCGTGACGAACCGTTACGCCTGACGGCAACCGACGCGCAAGGGCGCACCGTGTCTGCGGTTGCTCCGCCGGATGCACCGTGCTTGGAACGTTCTTTAGAGTCGGAACGCATCGTCGCGCAGTTGTGTAAAACCGGTGGTACACCCTTTGTTGCTACCGCTGTTACCGACGTGACACCCGCCGTGCCGTTGTCCGTCATTAATGCGTTGCGCCGTGATGTGTTGGAGCAGTTAACCGCCGTACGCAGTGAACCACACGCCATCGCGTATGATGCGAACCGATTGCCGCCCCCGATGGAGTTACCGCGTGGACGGTTGACCGGTTTGGTGGCACGGGTGGAACGGCCTGAGCAAATTGTCGGCGATGCCGATGCGTG
>JAZSOY010000090.1:0-3107 GCA_045537155.1 Acutalibacteraceae bacterium | reverse complement strand
GAGGCCATCAACCACGCCAAAGCAGCGGATGTTGCCATCATTGTGGCGATTAACAAGATGGATAAACCAACCGCCAATCCCGATAAGGTGATGCAGCAACTGACGGAATACGAATTGGTTCCGGAAGAGTGGGGCGGCGATGTCATTTGTGTGCCGGTGTCGGCGCTGACCGGTCAAGGGATTGATAAACTGTTGGAATCCATCCTGTTGGTGGCCGAAATCCGTGAACTGAAAGCCAATCCTAAGCGTGCGGCCAAAGGTTCGGTTATTGAAGCGCGTCTGGACAAAGGGCGTGGCCCGATTGCTACCTTGTTGGTGCAAAACGGTACGTTGCACGCCGGTGACATTGTGGTAGCCGGTACGGCCGTCGGTCGTGTTCGTGCGATGATAGACGATTGCGGTCGCAAAGTCAATGAGGCCGGTCCGTCGGTTCCGGTGGAGATTATGGGGTTAGCAGAGGTGCCGACTGCCGGCGACGAGTTCAACGCCGTCAGCGATGAACGGTTGGCGCGCGAATTGGTGGAACAACGTAAACAGTCTGCCAAGGAAGAAGTCTTTAAGCAGTATCAAAAAGTGACGCTCGATAACTTGTTCACCCAAATGCAGGAAAATGACCGTAAAGAACTGCCCATCATCGTCAAAGCGGATGTGCAGGGCTCGGTGGAAGCGTTGCGTCAGTCGTTGGAAAAACTCACCAACGAGGAAGTGCGTGTCCGCGTCATTCACGGTGCGGTGGGTGCTGTCAGCGAAAGCGATGTGATGCTTGCTCAGGCCTCCGGCGCGATTATCGTTGGTTTCAACGTGCGCCCCGACCCGTTGGCACAAGTGGCAGCAGAGCAAGCGGAAGTGGATATGCGGATGTATCGCATCATTTACGATTGCTTGGATGAGATTGAATCGGCGATGAAGGGTATGTTGGCGCCCAAAACACGTGAAGTGTTGCACGGACGTGCCGAGGTGCGGCAGGTATATCGCATTACCAACGTCGGTTTGGTTGCGGGTTGTTATGTGTTGGACGGTAAGGTGTACCGTAACGACCTGCTTCGCATTGTGCGTGACGGCATCATTATCGGCGACGATAAGATGATTTCCCTGAAACGATTTAAGGATGACCAGCGCGAAGTTGCCCAAGGTTATGAATGTGGTATCGGTTTGGAGAAATTCACCGATATTAAAGAGGGCGACATTTATGAAACGTATATCATTGAGGAATATCGCGATTAAGTTCCGCCAATGGTAGAACCGCCAAGGAGGGATAGACATGTCCGGCTATCGAATGGACCGCACTGGAGAGGACATTATGCGCGAGTTGACGGCCATCATACGTACGGTCAAAGACCCCCGTGTGACAACGGGACTGGTTAGCATTGTGCGCGTGGACGTCACACGCGATTTGTCGTATGCCACGGTTTATGTCAGTGCGATGGAGGGACTGGAGGCGGCAAAAACCGCTGTCAAAGGGTTGGTATCCGCCGCCGGTTATATGCGACGTGAATTGGGAATGGCGCTTAAATTGCGTCACGTACCGGAACTGCGCTTTGTGGCCGATGACTCGATTGCCTACAGCTCTCATATTGCGCGCACGCTGGAGAAAATCAGCGAAAAAAAGGACGGCGAAAACGATGAATAATCGTGTGACGGTGAAGCAGGCAGCGGCATTGTTGAGCGCCGCCGACCGCATTTTGATTTTGACACACCATTTTCCGGACGGTGATACGCTGGGTTCGGGGTTTGCGTTGTGTCGCGCGTTGCGCGCACTCGGCAAGCAGTCACGCGTGGTGTGTCACGATACCATTCCTGAAAAATACAAGTATATGTATGAAGATGTCGCTCCCTGCGACTTTGAACCGGCCTTTGTGTGTGCGGTCGATGTGGCGGACCGCGCGTTGCTGGGAAACAGTTTGCAAGCCTATGCCAATGTTACCGATTTATGCATTGACCACCACGCCTCGCATCGGTTGTTTGCGAAACAACTGTTATTGGATGCCAAAATGGGCGCGACGGCGATGTTGATTTTCCAGGTGATTAAAGCCATGGGTGTGCCGGTGGATACCGCGATGGCAGATTGCTTGTACACAGGCATCGCGACCGATACCGGTTGCTTTAAGTACAGTAATACCACACCGCTTACACACCGTATGGCGGCACAATTGATGCAAGCCGGTGCCCATACCGAACCTATCAACCGCGCGATGTTTGATGTCAAATCACGCGCGCGTGTGCAATTAGAACAAGAAGCCTTGCAGTCTATGACGTTTTATGCTGAGGGGCGCATCGCGGTGATGATGATTACGGAAGAAATGATGCAGTCCAGCGGTGCTTGTGAGGACGATATGGAAGGATTATCGCCTCTGCCTCGGCAAATTGAAGGCGTGTGGGTAGGTGCTACCCTGCGCCGTAAGGCAGACGGCAATTATAAAGTGGGCGTGCGTACCGGTACGCATGCCGATGCAGCGGTCATTTGTGGATTGCTCGGTGGCGGCGGACACGCCCGTGCTGCCGGTTGCACGTTAACCGGTGAACCGGACGAGGTGGTTGCCCACTTGGTGGAAACCATTATGAGTGCCGTACCGCGATTAACGGAGCAGGGCCGATGAACGGACTGCTATGCGTGGACAAGCCGCAGGAGATGACCTCCTTTGACTGTTGTGCGATTTTACGGCGGCTGACCGGTCAGCGAAAAATCGGTCACGCCGGTACGTTGGACCCGATGGCGACCGGTGTGTTACCATTGATGTTGGGGAGTGCTACTCGCGCGATTCCGTTATTACCCACACACGATAAAACGTATCGTGCCACCTTGCGTTTTGGGTACCGTAGTGATACGCTGGACGTGTGGGGGAAGGTGGAACCCACCGGTGTTTCTGCACCGTCGCTTTCGGCTATTGAAGCGGCGCTACCGGCTTTTCGAGGTGCCATTTTACAGGTTCCGCCGATGATGTCGGCACGCAAACAAAACGGTGTGCGGTTGTACGACTTGGCTCGGCAAGGGAAAGAAGTCGAGCGAGAAGCACGACCCGTTATAGTGTATCGATTGGACGTGGAGGCCTACGACGAATGTCGTGGTGAGATGACGTTGGTGTGTGAGTGTTCTGCCGGCACTTATA
>JAZSOY010000026.1:0-2430 GCA_045537155.1 Acutalibacteraceae bacterium | reverse complement strand
ACCGGCCTGTTGCAGTAAATCCGTTACACCGTATTGTGCCTTGTCCAGCACCTCCGTATATAGACGGGTGAGAAAAAAGGAAAGCAATTTTGAACTGAACGTTCCAATCGCAAAAATTAACGTATTTGACGCCAATCGTTTGTATTTATCCACACAATCCTCCCCTTTCAAAACGGTACTTTATTAGAATACTCATAAAACCAACGGCTGTCAAGTGGGGTTTGCACCTCAAAACTAGGCTGTTTTCGGCGCTTTTTGAGGTTTTTTTTGAGCAAAATTAAAAAAATTTCAAAAAATTTTGAAAAAACACTTTACTTTGCTAACGTGATAGTGTATAATAGCGTCAACGAAATGAGTTTTCGCAAATTAAGGAGGAAAAAATTATGAAACGCATTACTTCATTGTTACTGGCCCTGTTATTGGTGATTACCTGCTTTACCGGTTGCACCGCTGCAAAGAACCCCGACGAAACAACCACCACAACCACCGAGAAGCCCGTTGAAAAGGTCGTCACTGTCGGTTACACCATTTACGCACCGATGAACTATTTGGACGACAACAACAAGCTCGTCGGATACGACACCGAGTTGGCCGAGGCTGTCTTTGGTGCATTGGGATACAAAGTGTTGTTCCAAGAAATTGATTGGTCGCAAAAATACACCGACCTGAACTCGGGTGCGATTGATTGCGTATGGAACGGTTTTACTTGCAACACCGCTGACGATGACGGCGTGCTGCGTTCCAAGAAAGTTGACTTCTCCTACAATTATATGGAAAACCGTCAAGTCATTGTTGTGAAACAGGATTCGGGCATTGCCTCTGCTGCCGACTTGAATGGTAAGATGGGTGTTGCCGAAAGCGGCTCTGCCGGCGAGACGTACGCAAAGGGATTTGAAGGCGTTAACTTCAAAGGTTTCTTGAAACAAACCGAGTGCTTGACGGAAATCAAAGCCGGTACTGCGGATTTTGCAGTGGTAGACGCACAGTTGGCAAAGAGCTATGTCGGCAACGGCGATTATGCCGACCTGACCGTTGTCGATGCGTTATCCAGCGATGTTGAGTACTATGCTATCGGTTTCAAAAAGGGCAGCGAGTTGACGGCGAATGTCAACGCTCAGTTGGAAAAATTGGGTGCGGACGGCACCATTGAAGCCTTGGCGAAGAAATACGGCGTGGAAACCACGGCTATCAAAGATTTCTCTGACCAGAAATAATTTAATTGGCCAAGCAACAAGCACCCGGAATGCTCGGGTGCTTGTTGTGTTGCCGATAGGAGCTTCATTATGTCATTTTTAGAAGTTACTAAATTTTTGTGGGATGGCTTTACCGTTTCCCTCCTCATCTTTGCGGTGACGTTGCTATGCGGTATACCGCTTGGCTTGCCGATTGCGTTTGGTTCTATGAGCAAATGGAAACCCCTCCAATCCTGCTTTAAGGTGATTGTTTGGATTGTTCGCGGTATTCCGCTGATGCTTCAAATCTTCATCATCTATTATGTACCCGGATTGCTGTTTAACACACCGATTTTCAGCAACGTTGACCGGTATATGCTGCTGAATTTCGGCATATCCGATGCCGGACGTATCGTGGCCGTGTTAATTGCTTTTGCTCTCAATTATGCGTGTTATTTTTCGGAGATTTATCGCGGCGGTATTGAGAGTATCCCCCGCGGTCAATATGAAGCCGGCTATGTCTTGGGGCTGACAAAATCGCAAGTGTTTCAAAAAATCATTTTGAAACAGGTGGTCAAGCGCATTGTGCCGCCGATGTCCAACGAAATCATCACTTTGATTAAGGATACGGCCTTAGCGAACTGCATTATGGTATGTGAAATTATCAAGCAAGCCAAAGAATTAGCCGCTACCAAAGCCATGATTTGGCCGCTATTTTATACCGGTGCATTTTATCTGCTGTTTGTGGGTATTCTCACCATTGTTTTGAGCAAGCTCGAAAAGAAACTCAACTATTTCAGGAGTTAAGACTATGGCCATTTTAGAGGTAAAAAACATTCGGAAAAGTTTCGGCAAAGTGTCGGTGCTGAAGGGCATTGATTTTTCGCTGGAGAAAGGAACGGTTTTATCCATTATCGGTTCGTCCGGCAGTGGCAAAACGACCTTGTTGCGCTGTTTAACCTTTTTGGAAACGGCGGATACCGGTTCGATGGTGGTGTCGGGGAAAGAATTGTTTAATAGCGATAACCCCCAACCGCTGAGCGACGCACAAGTCCGTGAGAACCGTCTGCACTTCGGCTTAGTATTCCAAAATTTTAATTTGTTTCCTCAATATACCGCATTGGAAAACGTCTGCTTAGCACCGCGCCTGCAAGCGCAAGCCTTACCCGATTACAAAGCCAACAGCAAAGCCATACTGGCAGAAATCGAGCAACACGGCAAGGCGTTATTGGACCAAGTAGGCCTATCTGCCAAGTAC
>JAZSOY010000177.1:0-2908 GCA_045537155.1 Acutalibacteraceae bacterium | reverse complement strand
ATACAGCGCTCGCCGCAGACCTTAACATTTGCTCCAAGCGCGGTTTGTCCGAACGGTTCGACTCCACCATCGGTGCCGGAACGGTGTTGATGCCGTTTGGTGGCAAATACCAGTTGACGCCCATTCAGGCGATGGTGCAAAAAATTTCGGTGGAAAAACAGCATACTGACGACTGTTCGTTAATGGCGTGGGGGTACAATCCGTATCTGACGGAACAGAGCCCCTACCATGGTGCCTATTGGGCCGTGGTGGAATCGGTGTGTAAACTCATTGCCACCGGTGCGTCGTTTGAAGATGTCTATTTGACATTCCAAGAATATTTTGAGCGTCCCGGTAAGGACGGTAAGCGCTGGGGTAAACCGCTAGCGGCGTTGTTGGGCGCGTTTAAGGCACAAATGGAACTGGGAATTGGTTCCATCGGCGGCAAGGATTCCATGAGTGGCTCGTTTGAGGATTTGGACGTGCCGCCTACGTTGGTGTCGTTTGCGGTGACCACCGCGAAAACCCACGATATTGTATCCCCCGAATTCAAACAAGCCGGACATCGTGTCGTAAGTTTGTGTCCGGTGTATGATGAAAACGGCCTGCCGACAACGGCATCGCTACTTTCGGTGTTCAAGCAGGTGACCGAACTACTGCACAGCGGCAAAGCGGTGGCTTGTTATACGCCGACCTTCGGGGGTATCGGTGAAGCCGTGATGAAGATGTGCTTCGGCAACAAATTGGGATTCCGGTTTGCTGATGAGATACGATTGGCGGATATCTTTGATTATTGTTACGGTGCCTTTTTGCTGGAAGTGACCGATGAGGTGCAGGGGTTACCGGTTATCGGAACGGTGACCGATGACGGCGCGATTCGTCTGGGTGACGAAAGTGTGGTATTGTCGTCTTTGCTGGATGTGTATGAGAACAAACTGGAAAGCGTATACAGCTGCAACATTGAGCAACAACAAAGCGGCTTGCAGGCATATTCCTATACCACACAAAAGCGCACGGCTCCGGCCATTCGGGTGGCTAAACCGCGCGTGTTGATTCCGGCGTTCCCCGGTACCAACTGCGAATACGACAGTGCTAAAGCCGTGCGCGATGCCGGCGCGGAGCCGGAAATTCTGGTGATTAACAACCTGTCGGCTGCCGGTATTCAGCGCAGCGTGGAACAGTTTGCCGCACGCCTGAAAGAATCGCAAATGGTGTTTATCCCCGGCGGTTTCTCCGGCGGTGATGAACCGGACGGCAGCGGTAAGTTCATTACGGCGTTCTTCCGTAACGCCGCCGTTAAAGAGGGCGTGACCGAGTTGTTGGAACGCCGCGACGGCTTGATGTGCGGTATTTGTAACGGTTTCCAAGCGTTGATTAAACTCGGACTGGTGCCGTATGGCAAAATCATCGACACCGATGAACATTGCCCGACGTTGACCTACAACACCATTGCACGTCACCAATCCCGTTTGGTACGCACACGCATTGCGTCCAACAAGTCGCCGTGGTTGGCGTTGACCGAGGTCGGGGACATTTACACCGTGCCGATTTCGCACGGAGAGGGACGGTTCCTCGCCGACGAAGCGTTGATTCAGCAATTGGCGGATAACGGACAAATCGCCACCCAGTATGTGGATTTGGACGGGAATGTTACCGCCGACGTACGGTTCAACCCCAACAACTCTATGGCGGCGATTGAGGGTATTACCTCGCCCGATGGTCGCGTGTTCGGTAAGATGGGACACAGTGAACGCATCGGTGCAGGATTGTATCGTAACGTACCGGGTGAATACGATATTCGGATGTTCGAGTCGGCTGTGCAGTATTTTCGATAAGAGGAGAAACGTATGAACTTTTTTGAAGAATTGAAACAATACGACGCCGCCGTTGCCGATGCTTGCAAGCAGGAACTGACACGGCAACAGCACAATATCGAACTCATTGCCTCGGAAAACATCGTCTCCAAGGCGGTATTGCTTGCCGCCGGCGGCGTGCTCACCAACAAATATGCGGAGGGATATCCGGGGAAACGCTATTATGGTGGTTGCCAATGTGTGGACATTGTGGAGGATATTGCCCGTGAGCGTGCGAAACAGTTGTTTGGCGCGGAACACGTCAACGTCCAACCGCATAGCGGTGCCAACGCCAACTTAGCGGTGTTCTTCGCGCTGTTACAGCCGAACGACACCGTGATGGGAATGAACCTCCAACAAGGCGGACACCTGTCGCACGGCTCGCCGGTCAACATCTCCGGCAAGTATTTCAACGTGGTGCCGTACGGTGTCAGCGAGGATACCGAGCAGATTGATTATGACGAGATGCGCCGTATTGCGTTGGATTGCCGTCCAAAGATGCTGGTGGTAGGTGCGAGCGCGTATTCTCGCGTGATTGATTTTGCGCGTTGCCGCGAAATCGCGGATGAAGTGGGTGCGTATTTGATGGTGGATATGGCGCACATTGCCGGTTTGGTTGCCGCCGGTGTGCATCCCTCGCCGGTACCGTATGCCGATGTGGTTACTACCACCACACACAAAACCCTGCGCGGTCCGCGCGGCGGCATGATTTTGTGTCGCGAAGCCCTTGCCAAGCAGATTGACAAGGCCGTGTTTCCCGGCATCCAAGGCGGCCCGTTGATGCATATTATCGCCGCCAAAGCGGTAGCACTCGGCGAAGCGTTGACGGAGGATTTCCGCGCATACCAACAGCAGGTAGTCAAAAATGCCGCGGCACTGTGCGATGGGTTGCTGTCGCGTGGGTTGCAGGTGGTGTCCGGCGGTACGGATAATCATTTGGTGTTGCTCAAATTGCTGGACACCGGTGTGACCGGCAAAGAATTGGAGCATCGGTTGGACGAGGTACACATTACCGCCAACAAAAACACGATTCCCAACGACCCTCAAAGCCCGTTCGTTACCAGTGGTGTGCGTTT
>JAZSOY010000178.1:0-2852 GCA_045537155.1 Acutalibacteraceae bacterium | reverse complement strand
GCCGGTGTTGTTCAAACCCAATGCCGGTCTGCCCAAAGCGGATGGCGGCCGTACCGTCTACGATGTCACGCCCACCGAGTTCGCCGCCGAAGTGGCGTCACTGGTATCCTACGGTGTGCGTATGGTCGGCGGTTGTTGCGGCACCACACCGGCATACATAAAAGCTCTCACCGAAGCGGTGCACAACACCGTGCCGGTGCCGTTAACCGACAAAGGGATAACGTGTGTGTCATCCTACACGCACGCCGTCACGTTTGGCGAACGTCCGTTGCTGATTGGAGAACGCTTAAACCCGACCGGCAAGAAATGGATGAAAGAGGCACTGCGTGCCGACGATATGGACTATCTGTTGCACGAAGCCATTGCACAACAAGAACACGGCGTGCAGTTGCTGGATATCAACGTCGGTTTGCCGGAGATTGACGAGGTGGCGATGCTCACCCGCGCGGTGCGCGAATTGCAAACCGTCACCGACCTCCCGTTGCAAATGGATACCGCGAATGTCGCCGCGATGGAAGCCGCGTTGCGGTACTACAACGGTAAACCGCTGGTCAACTCGGTCAACGGCAAGACCGACAGTATGGCCTCGGTATTTCCGTTGGTGAAGAAATACGGCGGCGTGGTAATTGCGCTGACATTAGACGAGAACGGTATCCCCCCGACCGCCGAGGGCCGTGTGGCAATTGCACGCCGCATTCTGGAATCGGCCGCCGCTTACGGGATACACAAGAAAAACATTGTGTTTGACCCGTTGGCCCTCACCATCAGCGCCGATGCCGATGCCGCACGCGAAACGGTGCGCGCCGTGGAACGTATCCGTCGGGAGTTGGGGTGCCACACCTCGCTCGGCGTTTCCAATGTTTCGTTCGGTTTGCCGCAACGGGATACGCTGAACAGTACATTTTTTGCTGTGGCACTGGAACGTGGGTTGTCTGCGGCGATTATGAATCCCTATTCTGCCGAGATGATGAAAACCTATTATGCGTTTTGTGCATTGCACGGTTTGGATGAACAATGTGCCGCGTACATTGCCTTTGCCGGTGCGCTGCCGAGTGAAACGAGCGTCAACACGCCGAGCACGACCGCCTCGACTTTGCAACACGCCATTCTCAAAGGGCTGAAAGAGCAAGGGGCGGCAGCCACCCGTGCCTTACTGGCGACCACGCCGCCGCTGACGATTATTCAAAATGAAATTGTACCGGCACTGGATGCGGTCGGCGTCGGGTTTGAGAAGAAAACCGTCTACCTGCCGCAACTGTTGATGAGTGCCGAAACCGCCAAAGCCGCGTTTGAGGTCATTCGCGAATGTCTGCCGGTCGGTGCCGCCGATAAGTGTCGGTTTGTGTTGGCAACGGTACAGGGAGATATTCACGATATCGGCAAAAATATTGTTAAATTGTTGTTGCAAAACTATGGATTTGCTGTGACGGATTTGGGAAAAGACGTGCCTCCCGAAACCATCGTCAACACGGTGGAGCAACTGCACGCACCGCTGGTGGGACTAAGTGCGCTGATGACCACCACGGTACCGGCGATGGAGGCGACCATTCGCCTACTGCGCAAACGCACACCGTGGTGTCGCGTGGTGGTCGGCGGTGCCGTACTCAATCGCGAATATGCCGCGTCTATCGGTGCCGATGCCTACGCCAAAGACGCGATGGAAACGGTCCGATATGCGGAATCGGTCAACGCCACATTATAATGGATAAACCAAACACCGCCGTTGTTCTTCGGAACAACGGCGGTGTTTTGTCTCGCTTATTCGGTTCGTAACGCCACAACCGGGTCTTTTTTCGCCGCACTGCGCGACGGTATAATACCGGCAATCAAGGTCAAGCATACGCTGATAGCCACCAACACAACTGCCGCAGGCAACGGGAGAATGGCATTCAAATTGGCAATGCCGGTCAGATGATTCAGCAACAGATTAATCGGGATGCACAGCAAATAGGTCACCACCACACCGAGCAATCCCGAGGCAAATCCCACAATCATCGTTTCGGCGTTGAACATCCCTGACACGTCGCGCTTCGACGCACCGATGGCACGCAAAATACCGATTTCCTTGGTGCGTTCCTGCACCGAAATCAGCGTAATCACACCAATCATAATGGAGGACACAATCAGGGAAATCGCCACAAACGCAATCAGCACGTACGTAATGGCGTTGATGATGGTGGTGATGGATGCCATCATAATGCCCAGATAATCGGTGTAGTTAATGCGCTTGAGTTCCTCTACGCGGTCATTGTACCGGTCGATGGCATCCACAATCACGTCTTTGTTTTCAAATGACGACGCGTAGATGTGAATCGCTGCCGGAGAGTCCAAATCCACGTATCCCATCGCCACCAGATTATCTTCGTACGTCGATTCGGAAAACACCATAATTTCGTCGTAATACACCGCACACTGCGCATCGGTGTAGGTCGGCAGCGATTGCGCCAACGCGGCGGCAAGCATCTGCGGGGATTGCGCTTTAAGTTGGGCGCCCACCTCAGCGGCGTATTGGGCTTTGATTTGCTCGGTTATCATTTGCGAGAACAAGGTGTCAAATTCTTCGTCGTTCATCGCCGACAGATAGTCACCGATTTCCTTTTCACTGACACCGACTTGCCCACTCATTCCCTGCACCATCGCGTCCTCTTTGTCTTGACGCGTCATGCCGGCAGTCGCCTTTGCGAGTTGCTGTGTCATAAACTCCTCCGACGGGATACACTGAATGGCTACGTAGGCGGCGGCTTGGCCCTCGGTATTCAGTTCTTTCAGATACTCACGCAACGCCTCGGCTTTTGCGGCATCATCCAAGGTGCCGGTCGTCGAGTCAAACGGCAAACCGGTCAACACGTCGA
>JAZSOY010000131.1:0-1824 GCA_045537155.1 Acutalibacteraceae bacterium | reverse complement strand
CACGGCCGATGGTGGTGTCAGGAACCATTCCCTTGACGGCGAGGGTCATCGCCTTCTCGGGAGTGTTGGCCATCAGAGTCTTATACTGGACTTCCTTCAGGCCACCAACCCAACCGGTATGATGGCGATAGTACTTCTGCTCCAGCTTCTTGCCGGTCAGAACAGCTTTGTCAGCATTGACAATGATGACATGATCGCCACAATCCATATGGGGGACGAAAGTGGTCTTTTGCTTACCGCGGAGCAGCACTGCAGCCGCCGCCGCAACACGGCCCATCGGCTTGCCGGCAGCGTCGATAACGTACCATTTACGTTCGACTTCGCCAGTTTTTGCCATATAGGTAGACATGGTAAAATCCTCCTGTTTTTGTTTGTTTTTTCACAGCTTGCCCATCATACCACACCGATTTTGAACTGTCAACACCCAAATTGCAGAATTTTCAATTTATATCCCTCTCGCGCGCGTTTTCTCTCGTTTTCTCTCTTTATTTCTCGGTTTCTCATTTTTCATTTCACTTTTTTACGGTGTTATTTTTTTGTCGTTTTTTGTAGGAAAGCATCTTTTCATTACTGCCAATCTTTGGTATAATAAGGCAAAGGAAAGGAATGAGGCACATGTCAGACGGAATTCATAGTGGGCACCGTGAACGGCTGAAAGCGCGGTTTGCCAAAGATGGCTTGTCCTCTTTTGAAGCACATCAAGTGCTGGAGTTGCTGTTGTTTTATGCCCTTCCTCGCAAAGATACCAATCCGCTGGCACACGAATTAATCCGCACATTTGGCAGTTTACCGGCGGTGTTGGAAGCATCGCCGGAGGATTTGTGTCGCGTCAAAGGCGTATCGATGCACACCGCCTCGCTGATTAGTCTGTGCGGACAGCTGGGTGCGCGGCACCAGCAGGAAAAGCGGCGAAACATCACCAAGTTTGAGGATTTAGAAGACATCGGCGAATACTTGCTGCCGTTATTCATCAACCAAAAGCGCGAAAAAGCCGTGCTTATCTGTTTGAACAATCGTTGGGAATTACTCAACTGCTCGGTACTCAGCACGGGTACCATCACGGAAACCGATGCGCGTGCGCGTGACATTGTGGAACTGGCGTTGCGCTATCAAGCCACCAACGTCGTGTTGGCGCACAATCACCCTGCCGGATTTGCCGCACCGTCATCCGCGGATTTGAATACGACGCGGTTTTTGGCAAAATCGTTGGAGTTGGTAGAAATTCGCTTGTTGGACCACGTGATATTTTCGCCGCACGAATATATGTCGTTGCGCCGCAGTCCGCAATACGCGCCGTTGTTTCCCGGCTCGATAAAACAAAAAGAAAAACATCCGCTGTTTCCCTAAAAACACCAACGAACCGGAGAGAAAAACCTCCTCTCCGGTTCGTTTTTGTATACAAAAACTGCCTCACCGGTCGAGTGAGGCAGTTTTCTTTTTCCTTACAACAAGGATTAGTCGTTGTACAGTGCCTGCAATTTCAACAGGTGGTCATAGCGCTTCATCGCCGTGGCTTCCGCCTCGGTGAACAACGCCTCAGCACGTTCGGGGAACGAGCGAGTCAATGACGCATAGCGCGCTTCGTTCATGATGAAGTCGCGATAGTTGGTAGACGGTGCCTTGCTGTCGATGACGAACTTCTTTTCCGCGGCCGGATTGAAACGGAACATATTCCAGTAACCGCAATCCACCGCCTTCTTCATCTCGGCCTGACAATTCACCATACCGCCCTTGATGCTGTGCATTTCGCAGGGGGAGTAACCGATAATCAAAGACGGGCCCGGATACGCTTCCGCTTCCACAATCGCCTTGATGGTCTGGTTC
>JAZSOY010000043.1:0-21207 GCA_045537155.1 Acutalibacteraceae bacterium | reverse complement strand
AGTTTCCACTTCCACCTCATCACCCTTACGGTGTCCGATGAGCGCCTTGCCGATGGGGGATTCATCCGAAATACGACCACCCAACGGGTCTGCTTCAGTGGAACCGACAATGCGATACGTGGCAATCTTTTTCTTACCCTTTTCGCGGACACTCACAGTAGAACCGACATGTACGTTTTCGGTGCCGATAGCGGACTCATCCAACACGCGCACATTTTTCAACTGGTTTTCGAGTTCGGCGATACGACCTTCCACGATGGCCTGCTCGTTTTTCGCCTCATCGTATTCGCTGTTTTCCGAAAGGTCACCAAAAGACAAGGCAACCTTAATTTTTTCCGCCACCTCTTTGCGGCGAACGGTTTTTAATTCGTCCAGCTCGTTTTCCAGACGTTTAAGACCTTCATCGGTAATGATGGTTTGCTTTGCCATACCTACAGCTCCCTTATCTCTCGCCACTGCGAGCAATCTAACAGACCTATTATACCCAAAGCGCAGGGTTCTGTCAAGTTGATTATTTGAAAACCGTCGACAGGGTTTGTCGACGGTTTTTGAGATTATTGCTTGGCTTCCACCAAGGCTACCTTCACGGTAAACTTGTCAACGGAACGACCGGTAGAACGCAACACGGTAAGTGTGACGGTGTCCCCCACGTTATACTGGGCAAGTGCCGCACGCAATGTCGCATAGTCCTCGACTTCGGTATCATTGACGGCGGTAATCAAATCGCCTTTGCGCACTTGTGTGCTGCGTAGCGGCGAATCCGAATTGATACTGTAAACCAAAAACCCTTGATAATACGCATCGGCATAACTTTGTCCGGTGATGCCCAGCGACACACGTCCACCGACATATCCTTTTTCAATGAGTTGGTTGACAATTTCCTTGGCTTCGTTAATCGGGATAGCAAATCCCAATCCCTCATAACCGGACGCCACAATTTTAGCCGAGTTGACGGCAATTACCTGACCGGCGGCATTAAACAACGGACCACCCGAGTTGCCGGGATTGATAGCGGCGTCCACCTGAAAACATTGGATAGCGTAGCCGGTATCTTCGTATACGTCCCGCGCCAAGCCGGATAAAATCCCCTGCGTCGCCGACCAACCCAATCCGCCGGCATTGCCTAACGCCACGACGCGGTCACCCAATGCCAACGTATCGGAATTGCCGAATTCGGCCACTTGTAAATCGGTCGCATCCACTTTAATCACTGCCAAGTCAGTGGAAGAATCCGCACCGATAATCTCGGCCTTTTCATACACCGTACCGTCATACATCGTCACATCGACGCGCGCAAACGGTTCGTTGGTATTTTCATCAATGACACAATGCCAGTTGGTGATGATATAGCCATCTTTCGACATCACAATGCCGCTGGCAGAACCGGACTGTACCTCTTGTTCAAAACCGCTCTGTCCAAAGGGAAGGTCGCTTAAACCGGTTTTTGTGCTGTACATGGTCAGTAACACCGTGTTGTCTAGGTTGCGGTTGACAATCTCGCGCGTACTGAGTCCTTCGGCGCTCTCGTCCAATTCGGTAATTTCCAAGTTCGGTACATTGCCCTTGATGGTAGTCGTGGTGGTCGTATCGTCATCTGCCGGCACATCCGGCCCTTGCGCCCGTCTATACGCCACACCCAATAGCACCGCTAACCCAACAATGACCAATGCCGATACCGTGCAGATAACCGCTGCGGCACCGCCGCCTTTTTTTCTGTTTTTCGGCGGTTGCGGAGACGGAGGCGGCGTATACGGCGTTTGTTGCCATCCATACGATGCATACGGCGGCGTTTCCGGTTGTTCCGGCGGCGTAGTATGGTCGTTATTCGGGGTTTCCGGTTGTTCGTCAAACGGTGTGCGATTCCATTCGTCCATAAAGGTACCTCACCTTCTTGATGTTGTTTTTAGTATACGGCAGTTTTGTGTCGATTTCTTGTACAAACCTTATTTTTTTTGTAAATCCGGCAACCAAAAGGTGAATTCGCAAAATTCTCCCTCTACCGAGCGCACCGTGATTTCACCGCCGTGTAGGTTGAGCATCGCTTTCACAATATAGAGTCCCAAACCCGTTCCCGTGGTATCCAAACTACGGGAACGGTCGCTTTTATAAAACCGTTCAAAGATGTGCGGCAATTCTTCTGCCGGAATCCCTGCTCCGGTATTGCGAATGGCGCAGACCGTGCGTCCCTCGGCGTGTGTCAGAAACAACCGAATTGCACCACCCTCATCCGTAAATTTTACGGCATTATCCAGCAAATTATACACCACTTGCTGCAACAAATCATAGTCACCATATACCGTTTGCGGTTCACATGCGTCGATACCCTCAATTAACAGCTGCTTTTTTTCAATGCGTTGTTCAAACGACACGAGTGTCGCACACACCATGGCAGTCAAATCGAAGGAAACCGGTGTCAATCGCATCTGCCCACTGTCGATGCGGGATAAATTAAGCATAACCCCCACCAACCGCGATAACCGCTTGGTTTCATCCGACACAATCCGTAAATATTCGTCACGGCGCTCGGCAGGAATCGTACCATCCAGTATTCCGTCAATAAATCCGGAAATGGTAGTCATTGGCGTTTTCAAATCGTGAGATACGTTGGCAACAAAGCTGCGCCGCATATCTTCCAACGAGGAAAGTGACACCGCCATATTGTTCAGTGCCGTTGCCAATTCGGCAATTTCATCGTTTCCGCGCACATGAACGCGACCGGAAAAATCTCCATTACTGAATTGGCGTGTCACCACCGCCATTTCCCGTAAGGGGCGGACGGAATGGTATGTCAGAATATACAATACAATAAATGCCACCATCAACACCGCTACGGCTGACAATAAATACGTTTGCAGATTTTCCAAAATATATTCACCCAACAAGGTTGCCGGTGCCGATACCAACACATGCCCGATGCGGTCACCCTCAGCCGAAACCAATACCACGCCGGCAACGTACTGCTGTTCGTCGTATAGGTCGCCTAAACGGCTCACACGAAAAAACGTATCCTCCGCCAACACCGTGTTCAGCGAGGACGCTATTGTTTGACCGGTGTGCGTGCAAGACCGATGCGAACACAACACAATGGTGTTTTGATTATCGACAACCAACACATCCGCGCCGGTCGATTGGGATATGTACGCGAGCGTCGGGCGTACGGCATCGGATATGTAATAGTGGTTGGATGTGCTTTTTACCACATTTTCACTGACAATCGCGGCTATGGTTTGTGCCTGTTCTTGCAGCGATACGCGTTTGTCCTCAATCCAATAACGGCGAGCAAACATTGCCTGCAATCCGGCCGTCAGCACAAATGCCACCGCAATCATCACCGCGGTGACCGTAAAATATTTGAAGAAAATGCCCTTAAAAACCCTATTGTTTGACTTCAAATTTATACCCCACACCCCATACTGTTTTTAGTGTCCACTGTTCCGAAACGCCCTCCAACTTTTCTCTCAGACGTTTGACGTGGACATCCACCGTACGGCTGTCACCGTAATACTCAAATCCCCACACCTCGTCCAACAACTGGTCACGTGTATATACCCGATTGGGATTGCTGGCCAGATGATAAATGAGTTCCATCTCTTTGGGAGGCGTGTCGACCTGTTTGCCGGCAACACGCAACTCATAATTTTCCATATTGATATACAATCCATCGTAAGAAACTTCCTTGGCACGCTCCTGTTGGGACACGCCGGCACGGCGCAGCACCGCTTTCACGCGAGCAATCACCTCTTTGGTTTCAAAAGGTTTCACGACATAGTCATCGGCGCCGAGTTCCAACCCCAACACTTTATCAAACACTTCACCCTTAGCGGTTAACATAATAATCGGACACTTCGACTTTTGACGAATTTTACGGCAAACTTGCCAACCATCCAATTTCGGCATCATAACATCCAGCAAAATCAAATCCGGACGAATACTGTCAAATTGTTCCACCGCGGCAACGCCATCCGATAAGACCACCGGCTCATAGCCTTCTTTACCCAGATATAGACGCAACAACTCACCGATGTTGCTATCATCGTCTACGACCATAATTTTAATCGCGTCCATATGTACGACCTCCTATTTTCACTATCTGTCTATACCAGTGTAACGGATTTTTTCGCAAAGTATATGAACAGACTTTTAAGTTTTCTGCACCAAATCCTTTTTTTGTGGTATACTGGTGTTGAAATACAGTCAAAGGAGTGGATGTCATGTCTTCGTTCCGTAATATCACACCGCAGGAATTGTCCGAAAACCCGTTTTCGTTGGTGGGACAAGAATGGATGCTCATCACCGCCGGTACCGAACATACGTGTAACACCATGACCGCCAGTTGGGGCGGTATGGGTATCTTGTGGAATCTGCCGGTGGCATTTGCGTTTGTCCGTCCCCAACGGCATACCTACACATTGTTAGAAAACAGCGACACGTTTTCGCTGTCGTTTTTACCCGAAACCTACCGCGACGCATTGCGGTACTGCGGTTCCCATTCCGGACGCGACGGGGATAAATTCGCTGCCACCGGTTTAACGGTCACCGGTTCGACACCGTATATTGAACAAGCGCGATTGGTGTTGGTCTGTCGCAAACTGCATACGGTAGCATTTACCGCCGAGCAATTTGTGGATGATACCCTTCTCAATCATTATAAAGCAAACGATTTTCATCGTCAATATATCGGGGAAATCGTTGAGGTGCTCACGAAATAAGTTAGCACACACCGGTCAAATCAAAGGGTGGAATCATTGCCGTACCGGCACTGTCACGTGATTGCACATACCCGTCGGTCAGTCCCAACTGCAATAATCGTTGCCACACCTTGTCACATTCACGTGCCGTTAATCGCCGCGATAATTCCGGGTGGCCCGGCACATCACCCATCGGGGTATATTGAAACATCAAACTGACATAACACCCCTGCGGCAACTCTTCTGACAGGTATTCCAAACACCGTAAGGAATCGTTGGTATGTCCCGGTAACACCAGATGCCGCACTACCGTACCGCGCAGAGCGATACCGTGTTCATCCAAAACAACCGGACCGGTTTGCCGCGCCATCTCGCGGATGGCGCGTAACGCTGTCGCGGTATAGTCGGGTGCTCCGGACAGTTCGATTGCCAAGGTGTCGGAGGCGTACTTGAAATCCGGTAGGTACACATCGACCAACCCCTCCAGAGAACGTAAGGTTTCTACGCGTTCCCAGCCACCGCAATTGTACACCACCGGCACCGGCGGTCGATAGTGTAACAGTGCACGACGAATGGTGGGTACATACGGCGTGGGACTGACCAGATTGATGTTATAGGCGCCTTGCGCAACTAACTGACGAAAAATGTCTGCTAAGCGTTCGGAGTCGACCGGTAAACCGGTCGGTCCGCAGCTAATGGTATGGTTTTGGCAAAACACGCACGACAACGTGCATCCGCCGAAAAAGACGGTACCGGAACCGCGCGCGGCATCATGCCCACTGATACACGGTTCTTCGCCGCGATGTAAAGCGGCTCTGGTTAATAAGGCCGTTGTCGGCAATCCGCATCGACCGCCACCCTTCTCCTCATCCCGAACCGCGCGACAGCGATGGGGACAGAGAGAACATACAAATGCCATCGCACTCATCCTTTCAAAACGTAAACAATCGAAGAAAATGTAAAAAATGCTTGCACTGTCGCACTGGGCTGTGATACAATGAACCGGTAAAGGAGCTGGTCTCTATGAAATGTCCGTTCTGTGGCTTTGCCGAAAGTAAGGTCATTGATTCTCGACCGACTGACGAAGGTTCCCGTATTCGTCGTCGTCGGGAGTGCTTGGAGTGCGCTCGTCGTTTCACCACGTATGAAATCGTGGAAAGTATGCCGATTGTGGTGGTGAAAAA
This sequence comes from Acutalibacteraceae bacterium, assembly GCA_045537155.1. GTDB lineage: Bacteria > Bacillota > Clostridia > Oscillospirales > Acutalibacteraceae > RGIG3009. The sequence goes on along the minus strand of JAZSOY010000043.1, from coordinate 15,335 downwards.
GGACAATTCTCGCGAATTGTTTGACCGGCAAAAGCTCTTTACCGGTATGTTACGCGCGTGTCAAAAACGGCCGGTTCCGTTAGAAGTACTGGAACGAGCCGTGGACGAAATTGAGGCGCAACTGCAAAACTCGTTGGAACGCGAAGTGCACGCCACACAAATCGGGGAATACGCTATGGAAAAGTTGCGTGCCATCGATGAGATTGCGTATGTTCGGTTTGCTTCGGTTTATCGGCAATTTAAGGATATCAGTTCGTTCCACGATGAAATCAGCAAACTGTTGGATAAATAATACACCGATTCGTAAAAGTCCTTCTCCGCGGAGAAGGACTTTTTTGTGTGCTTACGCTGTGCTGACTCAACGGTCGGTCCAATACTTACGGTCTAAACTGCGGTATTGAACAGCCTCGGCAATGTGCGGCGCTTCCAGCGTGTCGCTATCTGCCAAATCGGCGATGGTGCGTGCTACTTTCAAAATGCGGTCATAGGCACGCGCCGACAAATCCAGTTTGTCAAATGCGGCTTCCAATAAGGCGTCAGCTTGCGGTGTCAAGGCACAAAACTCACGCAAGCCGTCTGGCGGCAACTGTGCATTGGTGAGTACACCGGTTTTCTCTTGCCGCGCCGCTTGACGCTCGCGCGCACGATTCACACGCGCACGAATATCCGCCGACGATTCGGCTTGCCGCCGTGATGCCAGTTGTTCATATTCCACCGGCGGCACCTCAATATGTAAATCAAAGCGGTCCAACAAGGGACCGGATACCCGTGCCAAATATCGTTTGCTGTCCATCGGTGAACACGTGCACGCCCGTGTGGGATGTCCGAAAAAGCCGCAACGGCACGGATTCATCGCCGCCACCAACATAAACGAACACGGATACGTGACACTGGCATTGACGCGTGAAATCACAATTTCGCCGTCCTCGACCGGTTGGCGCAACGCTTCCATGGATTGCCGAGAAAATTCGGGCAACTCGTCCAAAAACAACACCCCGTGATGCGCTAACGACGTTTCACCCGGACGTGGGTTGGAACCGCCACCGGTCAAACCGTGGGTGGACACCGAGTGGTGCGGCGAGCGAAATGGGCGTGCTGTCAACAATCCGACCCCACGCGGCAATTTGCCGGCAATGGAGTGAATCGCGGAAACCTCCAAGGCTTCTTGCCGTGTCAAATCGGGTAAAATGGAGGGTAACCGTTTCGCCAACATACTTTTCCCCGAGCCTGGTGGGCCAATGAGTAAAATGTTGTGTCCGCCGGCGGCGGCAATCTCCATTGCCCGACGAGGCACTTGTTGCCCCATCACATCGGCAAAATCCGGTGCGTGTGCATCGGCAGTCGGTGAAAATACTTGTGTGGGCACCGGCACCAACGGTCGTTCGCCGCTGAAATGTGCCATCAGTTCGGTAACGTGCGACACCGGATACACCGCAATGCCGTCCACTACCGCACCCTCGGCCGCGTTTTCCGCCGGCACATACACCGCCGACCACCCTTCGCGCCGAGCGGCGAGTACCATCGGTAACACACCGGTTACCGCACGCACATCACCGGTAAGTGACAATTCACCGATAAACGCGGCATTCTCCACCCGTTTGGCATCCAGTTGTCCGGCGGCACAGACCAGCGAGAGAAACAACGGTAAATCGTACACCGAACCCTCTTTTTTAATGTCTGCCGGTGCCAGATTCACCGTAATATGACTGACCGGATAGGAAAATCCGCAGTTCTTGAGTGCTGCACGCACGCGGTCACGCGATTCACGCACCGCTGTGCCGGCTAGCCCCACCACGTCGAAGCCAGGCAATCCTTGCGAAATATCGGTTTCGACGGTAACCGGATATCCCTCAATACCTTGTACACCCAAACTGTTCATACGGGAAAACATGGCACCCTCTCCTTCTGTTCCAGTATAGCCGAATTTGATGCGCTGTGCAAGAGATAATTTTAACAGAGCACCTTGTGTTTTGTCCGTCGCCGTGCTATACCATAAGAGAACCAAACCCCACAATGCCTATGCGCAATCTTTTCGGTGCTTTTTTCGGCATGCTAACGCATGGCGGAAACATTTGAGGCAATTCGGGCAAAAAAGCGTGGTGAAAACCATTGCGAGTTCGGTTCTCTTATGGTATACTATTCACAGAAATTGGCCAAGGAGGCGCTATGATGTCACGATTTTGTATGCGTTGCGGCACCGCCGCCGCTGAGGACGCTCGTTTTTGTTTACACTGCGGCAACCCGTTACCGGAACAGACACCCGACGTATCGCCTGCCGACCACGATACGGAAATCCCCCCACAATATGCCACGTACCACGCGCCGGCGCCGACAGAACGCCCTGCCCCTACACCAACCCGCTATTGCCGTCACTGTGGCGGTGTGTTGCGTACCGGCGATGCGTTTTGTGGCCATTGCGGTACGCGCGTCGGCGAAGGCACTGCCTTTTGCGCGCATTGCGGTGAAAGGCAATAAATAAAAAAGACCGACGGTGTCGGTCTTTTTTATTTACCATCCGTGCAACCCGGCTTTTTGCATCGCCTGCACCAATTTATCGCTGACATCCCCGTATCGCGGTGTCAGCGCGGCAATCTGTTCTTTGATATGCTGTCGCTGCGTGCACCCATCCACCGGACATCGCGACGGTACCACCGGCAATGCCTCGCGACGAACAAAAGCCTCGATTTCTCGTTCTTTCAGAAACACCATTGGGCGAATCAAACGCAGTTCCCGACGGTCCAGATAACTGTTTGGTGAAAAGCAATCCAACGACGCGTTGGACAATAAACTCATCAACAATGTTTCGGCGGCATCGTCTTGATGATGTCCCAGTGCCACCACATTGCATCCCAATTCCTGTGCTGTGCGGTGTAAGGCACCGCGCCGTAGCCGCGCACATAAACTACACGGTGTTTGTCCGTTTTGCTTTTCCTGCACCACATTCCATAACTGCGTTCGTTTTACCGTGTGTGGAACCTCTAAACGTTCGCACAAGGCGGTGATGGCACGATAATCCGTTTCCATCCCATCAAAACATAAATCCAAGGTCACCGCGTGCAGAGAAAACGATTGCGGATAAAACCGCCGCAATGCCGCCAGCAGATACAACAACGCGACACTATCTTTGCCGCCGGACACACCCACCGCTACGGCATCACCGTCGGTTAACATATCGTATTGTTCAATCGCGGCGCGCAACACCGCCAACGGTTGACGCCGTCCGGCCATAGAATTCCCCCCTTGTGTTATTACCGTAATAGTAACACAAGAGGGGATTTTTTGCAACGGTTATACCAGTTGTTCTCGAATGGTTTGTGCCACCGCATTGGCTTGTTCCTGCACTAAAGCATCGTCCTCACCTTCGGCCATCACCCGAATCAAGGGTTCCGTACCCGAAGGACGGACCACAATACGTCCACCACTCCCCAAGGCGGTTTTGGCGGCTTCCATAGCGGCTTTGATGGCGCTGTTGGTAAAGAAATGCCGTTTTCCCTCCGGCTTCACTTCCAAATTGATAATATATTGCGGATACCGCTTCATAGTCTGCTTGAGTTCATACAACGAGCGACCGCACCGCTTGAGATGCGACAACAATTGTATCGCCGTCAACTGACCGTCACCCGTCGTAGCGAAGTCGCGAAAAATGATGTGCCCGGATTGTTCGCCGCCGAACGCATATTCACCCAATAACAGTTCTTCCAATACATATCGGTCGCCCACTTTTGTAGCGATGAACTGTAAATCGTGTTCTTCGCAAAACCGCGAAAACCCAAAATTGGTCATCACCGTACCGACGACGGTGTTGCCCGACAATTTGCCGCGTTCGCGTAAATCCAACGCACAAATCGCCATAATTTCGTCGCCGTCTACCGTCGCACCGGTGTGGTCAACACATAAGCAACGGTCGGCATCTCCGTCAAAGGCAATACCCATCTCCAATCCGTGTTCCGTTACGTAGCTTGCCAACCGTTCCAGATGTGTCGACCCACAGTCTTCATTGATATTCACACCGTTCGGTTCGTCGGACAGCACCGTCACATCGCACCCCAGCTCGCGAAACAACCGCGGCGCCGTGGTAGAGGCGGCACCATTGGCACAATCCACCGCAATGCGCATACCTTCCGGCACATACAACACCGTACTTTTCAAATGGTCAATATAATCCTTTACCGCGTTGACAGCGGTGGTCACCCGCCCGATTTCCCCACCGACCGGTAGCGGATAATCGTAGTGCTCCGCCAACAAAATTGCCTCGATTTCTTCTTCCAACTCGTCCGGCAACTTATACCCGTCACCGCTGAACAATTTAATTCCATTAAACGGGGCCGGATTGTGTGAAGCAGAAATCACAATGCCGGCATCCGCCTTATATTTACCTACTAAAAACGCCACTGCCGGTGTGGGAATCACCCCCAATCGAATGACGTCTGCACCCACCGAACACAACCCGGCGGTCAATGCCGCGTCCAGCATCTCCGACGATACACGCGTATCAGCACCAATCACAAACACCGGACGGCGACGACCATCTTTTGCCAAGACCAACGCGGCCGCACGTCCGATATTCATCGCCATTTCACACGTCAACTCGCTATTGGCAATGCCACGTACACCATCGGTTCCAAACAAATGTCCCATCAGTCTGTCCTCCTCGGCACGACCGTGCCTTCTCGTTTATAAATATGCCCTGCCGGCACTACTCCACGCACACTGCACAGCGGATAGATTTGTGTACCGGCACCGATAATACAACCGGGATTCAGCACACAACCACACCCGATTTCCGCATTATCACCAATCATGGCCCCACATTTTTTAAGACCGGTCGGAATCAAGGTGTCCCCATCACGTATCACGACCGGTTTTTTGTCACCTTTCACGTTCGATGTAATCGCACCGGCACCCAAGTGCGCACGCCAGCCCAATATCGAATCCCCCACATAGTTGTAATGAGGTACCTGCACGCCGTCAAACAGCACTGCATTTTTCAGTTCGGTAGAATTGCCGACCACGGCGCCTTTCCCCACCAACACATTGCCGCGCAAAAAAGCACCGACACGAATGCTGGCATCCTCGTCAACAATACACGGGCCGGTAATACTTGCCGACGACGCCACCGTTGCACTCTTGGCAATCCAGATTTCTTCGCCGCATTGTTCGAATCGTTCCGCCGGCAACGTCGCCGCCAACGCGCGAATATGCGCGCCCCACTCCGGTAACAGTTGCCACGGATGCGCATACAGCATTAAATACCGACCGGCAATGCTGTGGCTTGTATCAAATAAATCCGTTGTATATAGCATCGTATCCCTCTTTCCTTACTATTCATATATGCCACCCACAATCTGACTATCCCTCCTAGTGTGCCCATTCGCAACGGTTTCCAAACCGATTGGCGAATAATTTCTCAACAAAATTTCCCCGCAAAACAAAAAAACACCGTTGGTTTCCCAACGGTGTAAATGCCACTTATTCTAAGCGAAATTCTTCCTCCGCGTGGTCGGCGGGTGTCGGTTGAATGTACGGCACGCGACGCAGAGGGTCGTAGGTGAACCGTCGGCATCGAGCCGAAGGAGCCATGACGCCGCGACGACGGCATAAAATGACACTCCCGTCCACGGAGCGACGTCCATTCTGACAAATGCCGCACACCGGTGTAATGGCATTGCCATACAGTTTTCGTTTCACGACACTTCCCTACTTCCTTGCCCTTAATAGGCCTTTCCCCAAACCACCATTTTGGTTGCCGGCTTGCCGCAACAAGCGCAGGTGTCACCGATGATTTCCTGCTGGAACGGCATACACCGGCTGGTTAAACCGGCTTCTTCTTTGATGGCCCGTTCACAAGCCTCGTCACCGCACCACATGGCTTTTACCAAACCGGAGTGGTTGTTGGCAATTTCACACAACTCGTCCATAGTGGTCGCCGTATACGTCATATTTTCGCGGCGTTGCAACGCTTTTTGATACAACCCATCGTGCACCGCCTGCAACAGTTCCGGAATCTTTTGTTCTAATTCGTCCAGCGACACCACCGTCTTTTCGCGGTTATCACGCCGCACCAAGACGCACTGGTTGTTTTCAATGTCACGCGGACCGATTTCCAAACGCAACGGCACGCCTTTCATCTCATACTCAGCGAACTTCCAACCGGGCGAGTTATCCGAATCGTCTGTTTTCACCCGCGCAACCGTTGACAAACGCTCTTGCAAGGCGGCGGCGGTTTCCAACACACCGGGTTTATGTTGTGCTACCGGCACAATCACGACCTGAACCGGTGCCACGGCCGGCGGCAACACCAATCCGTTGTCGTCACCGTGCGTCATAATAATCGCACCGATGATGCGAGTGGACATACCCCACGACGTCTGGTGCGGATACTGCAACTTGTTATCGCGGTCGGTAAATTGAATGTCAAATGCACGTGCGAATCCGTCACCGAAATAATGGCTGGTACCGCTTTGCAGAGCTTTGCCGTCGTGCATCATCGCTTCGATGGTGTACGTAGCTTCCGCACCGGCAAACTTTTCCTTGTCGGTTTTCCGGCCTTTAATCACGGGAATTGCCAACGATTCCTCGCAGAAATCGGCATACACACCCAACATACGCTCGGTTTCCTGCCAAGCCTCGTCTGCCGTTTCGTGCATGGTATGGCCTTCCTGCCAGTAAAACTCCATTGTCCTCAGGAAGGGACGCGTGGTTTTTTCCCAGCGTACGACCGAGCACCATTGGTTGTACAGTTTCGGCAGGTCGCGGTAGGAGTGAATAATATCGGCATAATGCTCACAAAACACCGTTTCTGATGTCGGACGGACACACAAACGTTCCTGTAACTTTTCGTCACCGCCGTGGGTAACCCACGCCACTTCCGGAGCAAAACCCTCCACGTGGTCTTTTTCCCGTTGTAACAAACTTTCGGGAATGAACAACGGCATCATAATATTTTCGTGCCCCAACGCCTTGAACCGTGCATCCAAGTCATTGCGGATATTTTCCCACAGCGCCGTACCGTACGGACGTACAATCATACATCCGCGCACACCGGAGTAACTGGCAAGTTCCGCCTTTTTCACCACATCGGTGTACCATTGTGCAAAATCTTCCTCCATGGAGGTGATGGCTTCCACCATCTTTTTATTATCTGCCATAGTCGAAAATCCTTTCGGTTATTTGCTTTCTTCCTTGTCTTTGGCAAAGGTGTTGAGCAACTTGACCGACAACATAATTACCAACATCACAACAAAAATGCCCACCATGCCTAACAGCATTAATAACAACGCATTTTCCATATTGCTCAACCTCCAATCAATTTCGGAACCACGGTCAAAATGATACCGCCGGCGACCACGGAACCGATTTGTCCGGCCACATTCGCGCCCACCGCGTGCATCAACAAGTGGTTTTGATTATCTTCTTTCAGCGCCATCTTCTGGATAACGCGCGCCGACATCGGGAACGCCGAAATACCGGCACCGCCGACCATCGGGTTAAACTTCTTGCCTTCCGGCAGGAACAAGTTCATAAACTTCGCAAACAACACGCCGGCGATGGTGTCAAACACAAACGCCACCAAACCCAGACACATAATCAAAATGGTGTCCGCATCCACAAAGTTTTCCGCTTTCATACTGGAGGCAATCGACAAGCCCAACACAATGGTGATGAGATTGGCGAGTGACGTCTGTGCCGTCTGTGAGAGATTATCCAATTTCAAGCACTCACGCAGCAGGTTGCCGAACATCAGCATACCCACCAACGACACCGACGCCGGTGCTACCAAACCGGCAATCAATGTCACGACAATGGGAAACAGAATTCGCGTTTTGCGCGATACGGCCTGCGGATTGTACGGCATGCGAATCATACGCTCTTTTTTGGTAGTCACCAATTTAATGGCCGCCGGTTGAATAATCGGCACCAATGCCATATACGAATAAGCCGCCACCGCGATAGCACCCATATATTTGGATTGGAACAAGTTGGATACCAAAATCGCGGTCGGACCGTCCGCCGCACCAATAACACCGATAGCCGCCGCTTCTTTGAAGGGGAAGAAAAATGAAGCAACCAAAATCGTCAGAAAAATGCCGAACTGAGCCGCGCCACCGAATAAAAACATTTTCGGATTCGAGAGCAACGGTCCGAAGTCAATCATCGCGCCGATGCCGATAAATAACAACAACGGCAAGGCTTCCGATGCGTGGATACCCACATCAAACAACCAATCAATAATACCGCGTGTGCCGTCACCGGCTTCGCCCACAGCGCCCGAAAACGGCAGGTTAACCAAAATGGCACCCAACCCCATCGGCATCAACAAGGCCGGCTCAAAATCTTTTGCCAGTGCCAAATAAATCAGCACGCCGCCGATGACCAACATCACCAGCAATTTCCAACCGGTCACGTCACCGGTCGTCGCATACGTCGACGGGTCAATAATGCCGTCGCCGTTGCCATCAACTCCTTTTAGGAACGCCAAAAAGCTATCCCATAAGAAACTGAAGTGTTGTAAAATCCCCATTGTCCGGTTTACCCCTTCCTGTATACATACAAGGTTCATTATAACGAAAGATTGGGATTTTTGCAATAGAAAAACCTATTTTTCTCCCATAATGATAAAAAAATCGTCTTCCCCGTGGGAAGACGATGTGAATGTTTACGATTGCGTAGTTCCGGCACCGTTGACGGTTTGCTTTTGTTTGCGTACAGCAATGTAATCGGTCAACAGCATTTGGATAACCGCAATAATCGGTGCACCAAGTAGAATGCCCCAGAATCCATACAAGCCGCCGAACACCGTAATGCCGAGCAACACATAAATCGGCCGAATCCCGACCGTCTGACCGACGATACGCGGCTGAATGATGTTGGCATCCAACTGTTGCATCACAATGACATACACCGCGACGAACAGCGCACCATAGAAATTACCGGAAATCAGCGCCACCAATACACAGATAATACCACCGATAATCGCCCCGAAATACGGAACCATATTCATCAGGCCGAGCATCATACCCAACACCGGTGCATTGGGCAGCCGTGCCAACAAAAACCCGATGGTCGCCAGTACGCCCACCACCAACGCATCGATGGCTTGACTGTAGAAATAATTATAAAAGATTTTTGCAATTTTATGGGAATATTCGGAGAAAAATGTAATTGTTTTGGGTTTGAAAACCAAAGACAGCACCGCTTTTAAGGCGCGAATGAGTGAATCCCGACCGAGCAACATATACACGGACACAATAAGCGCCATCAGCACATCCACCAAGGAGGTGGCAAATTGCATCAACCCACTGACATAGCCTATGACACGGTCGACGGTCAACATTTCGGACAGTTTCTGATACAGTTCTTGAATCTTACCCTCCACATCTACAGCCGCCAACAGGCCGTTGGAGGAGTGCTCCTGCACCAATCCCATTACGTTTTTATAATAGGTAGGTAAATGACCGATGAAATCTTTGATGCCCGAAATCACCGCGGGAATCACCGCATACACAATCAATGCCAACAATGCCAACGCCGCCATATACGTAATCAGCACCGCCAAGGGGCGCGCTGCACGCGTAAGCCATTTCCACTGACGGCGACGGAATGCCGCATCCAGTCGTTTGACCGGTGCATATAGCAAAAAGGCAATGGCAAAACCGACAATAAACGGGGTGAGAATGGAGACAAAGGTCTGCACCACACCGCTGATAGCCCCCAAATTATCAAAGGTTTTATACACCACAATTAAGCAGGTGCCCAGCAACAACCACGACAGCCATTGCGCAACGCCTTTATTTACCTTCACTCTCTGTCACCTCGCTCGTCTTACACTGTTCACAGTATACCAACAATTGGAATAAAACGCAAGCATCAACTGAAAAGGTCTTTCAATTTATCAAAAAACCGTTGACGCTTCTCATAATTTTTGTCACCGAGTGACGCTTCAAACGCCTTTAACAACTCCCGCTGTTTGTTGCTCAAATCACGCGGCACCTCCACGGTAATACGTGCGTGCAAATCACCCTGCCCCCGACGGTTCAGACGCGGGATTCCCTTGCCTTTCAGCGTGATAATATCCCCCGGTTGTGTTCCTTCACGTACCGTGTATTTTTCTTTGCCGTTCAAGGTCGGTATCTCAATTTCCGCGCCCAATGCCAGTTGTGAGAACATTAACGGCAGCTCACACCAAATATCAAATCCATCGCGCTCAAACAACGGGTGAGGCCGTACGTGCACCTCAATCTGTAAATCGCCGGACGGACCGCCGTTAATACCGCTGTTTCCCTTACCGGGCACCGTTATCACTTGACCGTCATCAATCCCGGCAGGAATGTTAATCCCCACCGTGGTACTGACGCGCACTTGACCACCGCCGTTACAATCGGTACACGGCTTTTCGATAATACGCCCTTTACCACGGCAACGTGAACACACCGTCTGTGTTTGCATCACGCCAAACGGTGTACGTTGTTGGCGCGTTTCTTGACCGGTACCACGACACACGGGACACGTTGTAGGAGAGGTACCTTTCGCCGCACCGCTACCACCGCAGGTACGACACGTTTCTACCAACGATACCTTCACCTGCTTTTGACAGCCGGCCGCCGCTTCCTCAAAAGCAATGACTACCGACGTTGCGGCATCACCGCCGCGACGCGGAGCATTGGGATTCGAACGGCGACTGCCGCCACCACCGAAAAACGATGAAAAAATATCCCCCAAGTCAATGTCCCCGACATCCCAGCCGCCGCCCCAACCGCCGGCGCCGCCGGCACCGAAATTCGGGTCTACGCCGGCGTGACCATACTGGTCGTATCGTGCTTTTTTCTGGGAATCAGACAACACTTCATAGGCCTCGTTCACTTCTTTGAACTTGGCCTCAGCCTCGGCATCACCGGGGTGTAAATCGGGGTGATACTGTTTCGCCATACGGCGGTATCCTTTTTTAATATCGTCCTCGGATGCACCTTTTTGCACACCGAGCACCTCATAATAATCGCGTTTTTCTCCTGCCATAAACCCTCACCGTGTCGTATGCCGCAATCAGGGCGAGCAGTGCTCACCCTGATTACGCGATTGTTTCATTAAGGGGAGTGACACTCCCGATGGCGATTAGTGAACCTCGCCGTTATAGTATCCGTCACCGGCCTCGGGCGGAACATCACCGGCATCGCCGGTAGGGGCCCCTCCCTGCTCCGGAGCCGCGGCTTTATAAATCTTCTCGGACACCTCGTAGAATTTCTTCATCAATTCTTCCTGTGCCGCTTTAATGGCCTCAATATCCTCGCCTTTAAGCGCCTCTTTCAGTGCGTCAATGCGTGTCTGCAATTCGGTTTTGTCGGCTTCTTCCAGTTTATCGCCCAACTCTTCGATGGTCTTTTCACACTGGTACACCGCTTGGTCGGCACCGTTGCGCAGTTCCACTTCTTCACGGCGTTTCTTGTCTTCCGCCGCGTACTGCTCTGCCTCTTGCACCGCCTTCTCGACATCGTCTTTGGACATATTGGTGCTGGCCGTAATCGTAATGTGCTGCTCTTTACCGGTGCCGAGGTCTTTGGCACTGACATTCACGATGCCGTTGGCATCGATATCGAACGTGACTTCAATCTGCGGTACACCGCGGCGTGCCGGTGCAATGCCGTCCAGATGGAACATACCCAACGTTTTGTTGTCACGTGCAAATTCACGTTCACCCTGCAACACGTGCACCTCAACCGACGGCTGATTGTCTGCCGCCGTGGAGAAAATCTGCGATTTCTTGGTGGGGATGGTGGTGTTTCGTTCAATCACGCGCGTCATCACGCCGCCCATGGTTTCCACGCCCAACGACAACGGTGTGACATCCAACAAGAGCAATCCTTTTACTTCGCCACCGAGCACACCGGCCTGTAACGCGGCACCCATAGCCACACATTCGTCGGGGTTGATACCCTTAAAGGGTTCTTTACCCATAAACTTCTGCACCGCTTCTTGCACTGCCGGAATACGCGTCGAGCCGCCGACCAACAGCACTTTGTCGACCTGAGAAGCGGACAAACCGCTATCCGACAATGCCTGACGCACCGGGCCCATGGTCGCTTCTACCAAATCGGCCGTCAAGCGATTAAATTCCGCACGTGTCAGCGTCATATCCAAGTGTTTCGGACCGGTCGCGTCTGCGGTAATAAAGGGCAGGTTGATATTACTTGTCATACCACCCGACAACTCAATCTTGGTTTTTTCCGCCGCTTCGCGCAACCGCTGTACCGCCATCTTGTCTTTGGACAAATCCACACCGGTATCCTTACGGAACCCGTCAATCAGCCAATTGACAATCTTCTGGTCAAAATCGTCACCGCCCAGACGGTTGTTACCGGCCGTGGCAAGCACTTCCTGCACGCCATCGCCCATTTCGATAACCGATACGTCAAACGTACCGCCGCCCAAGTCGTACACCATAATTTTTTGGTCATTTTCCTTATCAATGCCATAGGCCAGCGCCGCCGCCGTCGGCTCGTTGATAATACGCTTCACTTCCAGACCGGCAATTTTACCGGCATCCTTGGTTGCTTGACGTTGCGCGTCGGTAAAGTAAGCGGGCACCGTAATGACCGCCTCGGTCACGGTGTCACCCAAATAACTCTCGGCATCCTGCTTGAGTTTGCTGAGAATCATCGCCGAAATTTCCTGCGGCGTGTAGTCTTTACCGTCCAAAGACACCTTCTTAGCCGTACCCATATCGCGTTTAATGGACGATACCGTTTGGTCCGGGTTCGACACCGCCTGCTGTTTGGCAACACGACCGACAATACGCTCGCCGTCTTTCTTAAACGCTACCACCGACGGAGTTGTGCGAGCGCCCTCTGCATTCGGGATAACGACGGCTTCGCCGCCCTCAATCACCGCTACACACGAGTTGGTGGTTCCCAAGTCAATACCGATAATTTTTGCCATCTCTATTTCCTCCTGTTGGCTCTGTGAGCCTATAATTTACAAATTTAGTTGGCGACCTTAACCATCGCCGGACGCAAGATACGACCGCCTAAGCGATACCCTTTTTGGTACACTTCGGTTACGGTTTCCGGTTCGACGCCATCGGCATCTTCGCGCATCACGGCGTTGTGAAGTTCGGGGTCAAACGTCTCACCCAACGCGGAAATTTCTTCCAACCCCAACGCCGTCAGTGTTTCACCGAATTGGCGAATCACCATTTCGACGCCTTTGCGATACTCCGGTCCGTCCGGCGAGTCAATAGCCCGTTCCAGATTGTCAATGCTGGGCAGCAACGCTTTGAGTGCTTCCCCCTTGACAAACCCACCGAGTTGTTCTTTTTCTTGGTCGGTACGCCGTTTATAATTCGCATATTCCGCCAGCACGCGTTGGTATTGCTCCTGCACTTGTGCCAACTGTGCCTGCAATTCGTCCACCGATGGTTGGGACGTCGTTTCCTCCGTCGTCACTTCTGTCTCGACGACCGGTTCTTCCACTGTTTTTTCTCGTTTTGTTTCCTCCAACAAGAAAACCTCCTTTGCATCGCCGTGCGATGTGCAATTTTACTGTTTCCCCGTCAACTGCGCCAACATCTGGCTGACCGTGCTGGCAACGTATTGCAAATGGGGAATGGCTTGTGCATAATCCATACGTACCGGCCCGATAAGGCACAGCGAACCGCCGCTTCCCTCAGACCCGTACCGTGTTACAATAATACTGGAACCGTCCAGTTCCCGTCGGGTACTCTCGCTACCCAGCATAACACGCAAACCGTTGGGGCGTGCCATCAGCAGTTCTTCCAATAACTGCCGTTGCGACAAAAAGGTCAACAACGACCGTGCGCGGTCGGCAGGATAATCCGGATGATGCAACAAGTTAAGTTGCCCCGACAACCGCACCTCCCCTTCGGAGGCTTCGCGCACCAATTCCACAAAGGCTGTCAACAACGGCAAATACAACAATCCGCCGTCCAACTGCGGCAACAATGCCTGCACAGACGCTATCCCGACATCTACCAACAAGCGCCCCCCAAATTCGCGGTTCAGGCACGCCGTCAACTGCTCCATTATCTGTGGTTCATATACTCTATCCAATCGGCATACCCGACTGTGCAACGCACCGGCATCGGTCATCAACAGCACGGCGGCCGATTGTGAACCGGTGGCGATAATCTCCACGCGCCGCATACAGGCACCACGCCGGTCGGTGGAAGCCACCGCGACCGCTACGCCCGTGGCATCGACCAACAATTCGGAGGCGCGTCCTAACAAGCGTTCGGGGTCTGCCGACACCGACAATAATTCTTCGTCAATGGCGTGTTGGCTTTCCTCCGACAAGGAACACTGCGCCAACAACTGGTCTAAATACAACCGAAAGGCCGCGGCGGTCGGTACACGCCCTGCCGATGTATGCGGTTGTGCCAGATATCCCGCCGATGCCAAATCCGCCATCTCGTTGCGAATGGTTGCCGAGGACACGGCATGATTCATCATCTCTGCCAGCAACTTGGAACCAATCGGTTCGCCGGTGCGTATGTACGCATCCACAACCGCCGTCACAATCCGCTTCTTGCGCTCGCCCAATTGCATTGTCCTCACCCTTTCGTTGTCACTATGCCGTTAGCACTCTTTTCGGCCGAGTGCTAACACTTTATATACTTTACCATTCTACCCCAAATCTGTCAATATATTTTTATGAACCTTTTGTGAATTTGTGAACCGTGGTTGGATTCAAGTACCACCTTGACAAACCGCCTCGTTTTGGCTATAATAACTGGCGAAAGGAGTGTTGGATATGTCCGAAACCATCATTCATAATTTTGACTTTGATAAGTTAATTCAATTCGCCTCTACCGCCAAAGGTGAAGTGTGCTTGGAAACCGCTGACGGTGACGTTCTTAACTTAAAAAGCCGTTTGACACAGTTGTTGGCACTGTCGAATGCCATTGACTGGGGACACATCGGTGAAGCGAAAATTTTGTGTAGTGACCCGGAAGATGAAACACGGTTGTTCCGCTTAAATCTCTACGGAAACGGCGAACAGAAATAAAAACAACCACGCAAAGACGGCGTACCGTATGGTACGCCGTCTGTTTTTATTCTGTCGTCTGCCATCTACCAGCGGCTTGCCGTCGGCAAGCATACGCGCGTCTGCGGATACACCGGTCGAACTGCAGCGGCACACTGCTCGGCAACGGCTCGGTCGAGGAACAACCCACATACCGCCGAACCACTGCCGGTCAACATCGCACCGGCGGCACCGTGTTGTTTGAGCAAGTCCACCACTGTCGCGGTGTGCGGCAGCGATAAGGGTATTTCGAAACTGTTTCCCATCGTCGCGGCAACGGCACCGATGTTGCCGTCGCGAAT
>JAZSOY010000219.1:0-8770 GCA_045537155.1 Acutalibacteraceae bacterium | reverse complement strand
TGGCGGAACTCAAGCCACTGTTGGCACAACGCACCGACCGTGTCGTGTTAGTCAGTATGGCGGCTGGTGTGACTATTGAGAGCATTACTGCCGAATTGGGTGCCGACTATCCGGTGATTCGCATTATGCCGAACACGCCGGCGGCCATTGGAGAGGGTATGATTTTGTACACCACCAACGCGGCGGTAAGTGCGGACGAGGAA
Source organism: Acutalibacteraceae bacterium (assembly GCA_045537155.1). Classification (GTDB taxonomy): domain Bacteria; phylum Bacillota; class Clostridia; order Oscillospirales; family Acutalibacteraceae; genus RGIG3009. The sequence goes on along the minus strand of JAZSOY010000219.1, from coordinate 8,567 downwards.
GCCGAGTTTTTACAATGGATGCAAGCGGCCGGTACGTTTGACCGTCTGCCGGAAGCGTTGATGGATGCCGGCAGTGCGCTGTCGGGTTGTGGTCCGGCGTTTGTGTATTTGTTCATTGAAGCCTTGGCTGACGGTGGGGTGGAGTGTGGTCTGCCGCGTGATAAAGCGTTGCAGTATGCGGCACAAACGGTGTCTGGTGCGGCACAGATGGTGTTGTGTGACGAACGTCATCCCGGTCAATTAAAGGATGCGGTATGCAGTCCCGGCGGTAGTACCATCGTCGGTGTACACGCATTGGAAGATAGTGCGTTTCGCGGTGCCGTGATGGGTGCGGTGCAAGCCGCCTTTGAACGCACAAAGGAACTCGGTAGGTAATGTAGGAGGGTATCACTATGACAAAACGGGAAAAGGTAGCGGCGTTTCTGAAACGGAAGGACATTGAATTTTCTTGGAAACGCTATTTCATCGATGCGCTCGGCGCGATGGCGCAGGGGTTGTTTTGTTCCCTGTTGATTGGTACAATCATCAGTACGTTGGGCAAGCAGTGCAACCTGGCGGCGTTGGTTACGATTGGTGGATATGCGTCGGCAATGTCCGGTCCGGCGATGGCGGTGGCGATTGGTTATGCGCTGAAATGTCCGCCGATGGTGTTGTTTTCATTGGTGGCTGTCGGTAGTGCATCCAACGCGTTGGGCGGCGCCGGTGGCCCGTTAGCAGTGTTGGTCATTGCCATTGTTGCCGCCGAGGTGGGCAAATTGGTGAGTAAAGAAACCAAAGTGGACATTCTGGTGACGCCGGCAGTGACAATTTTTGTGGGTGTGGCGTTGGCGACCTTGATTGCACCGCCGATTGGTACGGCGGCGTCGGCATTTGGTGATTTGATTAAGCAAGCCACCACTCTGCAACCGTTCCTGATGGGGATTGTGGTATCGGTGTTGGTAGGTATCGCCTTAACGTTGCCCATTTCCAGTGCGGCGATTTGTGCGGCGCTGAGTTTAACCGGTTTAGCCGGCGGTGCGGCGGTTGCCGGTTGCTGTGCCCAAATGGTCGGTTTTGCGGTGATGAGTTTCCGCGAAAACCGTTGGGGCGGCATTGTGTCGCAGGGATTGGGTACCAGTATGTTGCAGATGGGAAACATTGTACGCAATCCGCGCATCTGGATTCCGCCCACGTTGGCGTCGGCGATTACCGGTCCGATTGCTACCTGCGTGTTCAAGATGGAAATGAACGGCGCCGCCATCAATTCCGGTATGGGTACCTGCGGTTTGTGCGGTCCTATCGGTGTGTGGACCGGTTGGACCAATCCGGCCGTGGAAGGCGTATCTGCCATCACGCCGACGACGATGGATTGGGTAGGGTTAGTGCTGATTTGTGTGGTGTTGCCCGCCATCTTGTCGTGGTTCTTCGGCTGGGTATTGCGCCGTATCGGTTGGATTCGCGAGGGTGACCTGAAACTCGCCGCGTAACAAGGTAAAATCAAGCAGGGGGTACCGTAAGAACGGTACCCCCTGCTGTTTATTTAGAAAGATAGGATTGCAGATGTTGCATCACGGCGGTGGTGGGTTCAGAAACCGACGCCAACGGGAACGGGATGCCCAACGCATCGTATTTCGTTTGACACAGTTTGCGGAACGGTAAGAGTTCCACCGCATCTACACAGGCGTGGCGCTGTGCAACGGCATCTAATGCCTGCACGTTGGCTACGGTGTCGTTCAGCGTCGGAATGATTACCTGACGCAACGTAACCGCTATGGATTGGGTGTCCAAATAGGTTAAGAACGCCTGCACCGGTTCGATACCGCAACCGACATATTGCTGATAATCGGTATTGTTGGTATATTTCCAATCCAACAGTACCCGGTCGGTTTCGTTGAGTACCGCTTTCACCGACTCGGTTAAGATACTGCCGGAGGTGTCCAGACACGTGTGGATGCCCTCGCGATGGCAGCACGCAAAAAACTCACGGCAGAATGCCGGTTGTAACAACGGTTCACCGCCTGACAGTGTCACACCGCCGTTTGCTCCGAAGTATTCCCGATACCGAACCGCACGCTGAACCAGTTCTTCGGCAGTGTACGGTGTACCGCCGTCGCAGTCCCACGTATCGGGGTTATGGCAACAACGGCAACGTAGGTGACAGCCTTGCAGAAATACTACAAACCGCACGCCGGGCCCGTCGACCGTGCCCAGACTTTGGATGGAGTGTATACGACCGGTACTCATATGGCTTCGTGGAACGTGCGGCTGATGACCTCACGTTGTTGCTCGCGAGATAGTTTGTGGAAGTTTACCGCATAGCCGGACACCCGAATCGTAAGGTTGGGATAGGCTTCGGGATGATGATACGCATCCACCAGCGTTTCGCGGTTGAGCACGTTGACGTTGATGTGGTGCGCGTTTTTGGCAAAATACCCATCCAAAATCGTGACCAAGTTGTCAATGCGTTGTTGTTCGGTTTGTCCGAGCGCATCCGGTGTGATGGAAAACGTGTTGGAAACGCCGTCACGGCAATCGTCATAGCGGATTTTGGCAACGGAGTTCAAGGACGCCAGTGCACCGTTCTCTTCACGGTTGTGCATCGGGTTAGCACCGGGCGCAAAGGGCGCGCCGCTGGCACGTCCGTCGGGTGTAGCGCCGGTATTTTTGCCATACATAACGTTGGATGTGATGGTCAGGACCGACAACGTGTGCACGGCGTTGCGATAGGTCGGTGTTTTGCGCAACTCGGTAATCACCTGATGCATCAAATCCCGAGCAATATGGTCCACGCGGTCATCGTCGTTGCCGAACTTCGGGAACGTACCCTCCGTTTTGAACGCGGAGATGTAACCGGTTTCGTCTTTGATAGGATGCACGTTGGCAAATTTGATAGCACTGAGGGAATCGGTAATCACCGACATACCGGCCACGCCGAATGCCATTAACCGTTCCACTTTGGTATCGTGCAATGCCATTTGTATTTTTTCATACGAATACTTGTCATGCATATAATGGATGACATTCATCGTGTTGACATACAGTCGACACAACCATTCTAAATAGACGCTCAACCGTTGCATCACCGCGTCAAAATCCAACGTTTCGCAATCCATCACCGGCATTTGCGGTCCAATGTGGATGCCGCTGGTGGTGTCGTAACCGCCGTTGATAGCGAGCAACAACAGTTTCGCTAAGTTGCAACGCGCGCCGAAGAATTGCATTTGTTTGCCGACTTTCATGGCCGACACACAGCAGGCAATGGCATAATCATCGCCGTAAATCGGGCGCATTAAATCGTCGTTCTCATATTGAATGGAATCGGTATCTGCCGACACTTTGGCACAAAACCGCTTAAATCCCTCCGGCAAGGCTGTCGACCACAGTACGGTCAGGTTGGGTTCGGGGGAAGAACCGAGGGTATACAAGGTGTTGAGCACACGGAAACTATTTTTGGTGACCAATGTTCGGCCGTCTTCGCCCATACCACCGACGGCTTCGGTAATCCACATCGGGTCGCCGCCAAACAACTCATTGTATTCCGGTGTACGCAGATGCCGTGCTAACCGCAGTTTGATGACAAAATCGTCCATCAATTCCTGCGCAGTACTTTCGGTCAGTGTGCCGTTCGCCAAATCGCGTTCGATATAAATATCCAAAAAACTGCTGACTCTGCCCAACGACATTGCCGCACCGTTTTGCTCTTTGATAGCGGCGAGATAGGCAAAATATGTCCATTGAATAGCCTCGCGCGCATTGGCGGCCGGTTGGCTGATGTCATATCCGTACATAGCCGCCATTTCTTTCAAATAACCGAGAAATGTGATTTGCTGATATAATTCCTCGCTTGTACGCACCTCGTCGGCGGTAAAGTCCTGTGCCGATAACGCGGCTTTGTCGCGCTGCTTTTCTTGTATCAAGCGGTCTACACCGTACAACGCCACGCGGCGATAGTCACCGATGATGCGACCACGACCGTAGGCATCCGGCAAACCGGTGATGATGTGGCATCGGCGAGCCGCGCGCATTTCGTCAGTGTAGGCACGGAATACGCCATCGTTGTGGGTGGTACGGAATCGAAACTCTTCTTCCACCTTATCGCTCAAACGATACCCATACGCCGCACACGCCTGCCGTGCCATCCGAATCCCACCAAACGGAGCCACACCGCGTTTGAGGGGACTGTCGGTCTGCAGACCAACGATGAGTTCGTGGTCTTTATCGACGTAACCGGGGGCATAACTGGTTAAAGACGATACCGTTTCGACATCAACATCCAGCACACCCTGATTTTCCTGTTCGGCGGCAAACAAGGCATTGACCTTGTCCATCAACGCGGTGGTACGCGGTGTCGCATCCGACAAAAACGCGCCATCGCCGGTGTAGGCGTGGTAGTTTGTTTGAATAAAGTCACGGACATTGATTTCTTCTTGCCAGACGCCCTTTACAAATCCTTGCCATTCGGTATGTGTCATTGTTTTCTCTCCTGTTCTGTTGTAGACACAAAAAAAGCAAAATCAGTGTACAACTGATTTTGCCCAGACGGTCGGCTATTATCTTTTACACTTCACCGCAGTATTCTGCGTTTATCCGTCAGTCATGTAAAAGTTTACATTCGAAGTATACACGATGTTTTGTGTTTTGTCAATCGTCTTTCGCGAAAAATGTCGCTCGGGAGCGGACGATTTCTTGTATAAACCATCCCGATTGCGACAGACTAGTGACAAGGAGTGATGGGCTTGAAAATCACCAAACAACAATACGGAAGTATTGCCAAAAAAAGAGCGCCGCGTTCGCCGTTGGTACGCGATTGTGTGTGGGCATTTTTGGTCGGTGGTGCGCTGTGTGCTATCGGAGAAGTCGTTATTTTACTGTCTAAGCAAGGCGGCTTAGGGGAAAAAGAAGCGCGTTTGATGGGCTCTTTGACACTCATCACCATCAGCGTGGTGTTAACGGGATTGAATGTATACGATAACATTGCCAAACGTGCCGGTGCCGGCACCATCGTACCCATTACCGGTTTTGCCAATTCGATGGCATCACCGGCGATGGAATTCAAAAGCGAGGGATTGGTGTTGGGACTCGGTGCCAAAATGTTCTCCATTGCCGGACCGGTGATTGTGTACGGCACCGCGGCGAGCGTGGTTTATGGCGTGATTTATTGGATAACAACGTTATTTTAATGGAAAAGGCTTGACCGATTTGGTCAAGCCTTTTGCGTTAATAATTACATTTTATTTTTTTTATATTTTAACGGACTGAGCCCTGTTTTTGTTTTAAAAATATTTGAAAAATAATGTGGGTCGTTATACCCTAATGAAGCACCTAATTCGCCAATAGAGATATCTGTATTTGCTAATAGATTTTTAGCTATCATTATTTTTTTGTTTATTTGGTATGTGTATGGAGTGCTACCGTATTCTTTTATAATCAACTTCTGGCAGTAATCTACAGAACGAAATATCACTTTTGCCAATTCGGAATTTGGAATGATTCTATTAATATTTATATCGATATATTCTTTTAATTTTGCTGCTTCTTTGCTAACCTTTTCTTCGCTTTGTTGAAATGAAAGCTTTGTTAATATTTCAATTAAAATTACTTGAAGTTCTATTTGTATTTCTTCCTCACTTTTTGAAGAACGTAATACTTGCGGAACTCTTTCAAACGTAGACCGTAGCTTTTTATTTATAAATATATGCTTATTAACAAGACCGTATAGGGATGCTATCTCTCTTGACAGTGTTCCCGAAATATTTAGAAAGATTTTAGTAAACGGTTCTTTTTTTTCGGCAAAATATTCGTGATGGTCACCTTTTTTTAAAAAATAAATCATATCGGCTTTTACTTCTTTATACTCGTTGTCGATTAAAACATATCCTTTCCCGTCTGTCACATATTCAATTACAGAAATGGATCGGTCTTTTATATTTAAATGATAATTAGTATTTGGATATGTAATGCCGGCTAAAGAAATGTAATAAGGAGTATCCGCATGCGGTTGAACGAAGGAACGAACAAATTCTTTCATAAACTTATTTTCCTCACTTAACCAATTAAAATTCCTATTTACAGCGCTTAATATACTTATTATACTCAAATTATCTTGATTGTAAAGAGGGGATTTATTTTATGACTATAAAACCTATAAATTTTACAGAAGATATGCCGCGTACCGATTATCCAAGACCACAATGGGTAAGAGATCGTTGGTATTGTCTGAATGGAGAGTGGGAGTTCGCATTTGATTTTGGAAAAAGCGGTGAGGAACGTGGTATGGTGCAAAACGGCGAATATCCACGATCTATAATCGTGCCATTCTGTCCTGAAAGTAAACTATCGGGTATAGAGTACAAGGATTTCATTCCTGCCGTTTGGTATCGTCGCACACTTACCCTTGATACGATTCCGAATAGAAGAGGAATTTTGCACTTTGGTGCCGTGGATTATCTATGCAAAGTATGGGTAAACGGTGTTTTTTGCGGAATGCACAAAGGCGGATATACCGCATTTGAAATGGATGTAACTCAAGCCTTAAAATGCGGAGATAACACCATTATCGTTTATGTCGAAGATGATCAACTTTCCGGTAGACAGGCCAGAGGAAAACAGTGCGATCGATTTAAGTCTTCCGGATGCTCCTATACGCGTACCACAGGTATATATCAAACCGTTTGGTTTGAAGTTGTTCCGGAACAGTATTTGAAATCCGCACAAATAACTCCCCACGCAGCAGACGGCACGGTTGACCTTCGAATTTCTGTGATTGGCGCAAAGAAAAACAACAAGGTTAAAATCACTGCCAAATATAAGGATAAAATCGTAGGTATAAGCGAGTCTTGCATCTCATTTGGTCAATCAACTATACATTTGGGGGTTGACGAGATTCATCTTTGGAATCCTGGAAAACCCGAAATATATGATATTACCATTGAACTATTCGATGGCGATACCAATAAAATTATTGATACCGTGGACAGTTATTTTGCCTTACGTGATGTTGAACTTAATGATCGTGCATTGGTAGTAAATGGACGGCCTACATATATGCGTATGGTCCTTGACCAAGGCTTTCATCCCGATGGGGTATATACAGCTCCCACAGATGAAGTTTTAAAACGTGACATCAAGCTTTCAATGTCACTTGGATTTAATGGTGCGAGATTTCATTACCGTGTATTCGAAGACCGTTCTTTATATTGGGCAGATCAAATGGGCTATCTGGTATGGGGTGGACATTCTATACGAGATTTAAGCGGACCTCAGGGCTTTTGTGATTTTTTGCCTGAGTGGCTGGAACTGGTAAATCAGTATTATAATCATCCTTCTGTAATCGGTTGGATCTGTTCCAACGAAACTTATCATAGAATGGAACTGGATCTTGATGTGGAACGTAATCTATATCGTATAACTAAAATGCTGGATCCTCATCGCCCTGTTATCGAGGCAAGCGGTGGCGTTCACTGCGAAACAGACATGTACGACGTTCATGAATATGTACAGGAACCCAATAAATTGTTTGAATACTTAAAGCCGATGATCCATGATGAAAACAGTTTTCATTGTCCCATTTCACGGTATCGTCGTCACAACGTGCCTGCTCGGGAGGAAGTTTACGCAGGACAACCCTACTGGATCAGTGAATGCGGCGGAACCTTTTGGAATCCCAAAAACCAAGAGAAAGGCTGGGGTTACGGTAATTCCCCCACTACAGAGGAAGAATTTATACAGCGCTATGAAGGATTAATTAAGGTTATGTGTGAGCATCCGCGTGTTTGTGGCTTTTGTTGGACACAGTTGACGGACATTGAACAGGAACAAAACGGGCTGTTCTACTATGACAGAACACCCAAGTTTTCAAAGGAGTCCTATGAGAGAATACGAGATGCCAATCAGCAAGTGGCTTATATAGAAAAGCAGCAATAAAATAACATATATAAGCTTTCTTAAATTACTTCAAAACGAATGGGTCCCAAGTTGACACAAGCAGAGGGATTGGTGTTGGGACTCGGTGCCAAAATGTTCTCCATTGCCGGACCGGTGATTGTGTACGGCACCGCGGCGAGTGTGGTGTATGGGATTGTTTATTGGATTGTGGGAATGCTGTAAAAAGGCGGTTAAATATCGTCTTGACGAAAAGACAACAAACTTATGGCGAGAGGGAATATTATTTATTTGGCAAAAACGGCACCGGGATATCACGGTGCCGTTTTTTGTATGAAACCTTTCAAATAATCTCGATAGTTAATGAATTCCTTGTCATTGGGGCATACCGATAAAACATAGTTTACCTTTCCCAATAGTTTTACTATATAACTCTCGGTAGTATCCTTTACGTTTACATATGCCATATGGTTTTTCACACCAAATTTTTTACAGTAATAAATTGTTTGACGCACCCTCTTTTTATATTCGCGCGGAACGTTGATTTTTTTATTTACTACAATTCCTGTTACCATTTGTTTATGCGATTTGTGTGCAACAACGGTTTTTTTATTGTTCAAAAACAAGCCTATTTTTCTTAGCTCAAACGCCACATATTTTACAACTGCTATGGGATTAAAATCACCTGAAAAAGTCATATCATCACA
>JAZSOY010000213.1:0-3556 GCA_045537155.1 Acutalibacteraceae bacterium | reverse complement strand
AACACAAAATGGAAGAAAAGAACATTGACGTACTCAAAGAAGTCAACTACGAACCGATACTGGTTGAGGAATCGCTGGATGTTAACATTGCTAAAAAAGATAAAAAGACGGTGTATAACGAGTTAATCGAAACCGGTCGTGCCAAGGGAAAACTCACCACGCAAGAATTGATGGATGCGATGGAAACCTTGGATTTTGACCCCGAACAGATGGACAAGTTGTACGAAGTGCTGGAAAGCTACAACGTGGAAATTGTCGATGACTTCACCGAAACCGCCTTTAACGATATGGAAGTGGTGCTGGAAACGGTGGAGGCCGAAGAAGCCGATGCGGCAGGCGAAAACGTGGTGACGGACGACCCCGTTAAGGTGTATCTCAAAGAAATCGGGCGTGTGCCACTTTTGTCACCGGAAGAGGAAATTGACCTTTCTATCAAAATTGCCGAGGGTAACAAATACGCGAAAAAACGTTTATCCGAAGCCAACCTGCGTTTGGTGGTCAGCATTGCCAAGCGGTATGTGGGCAGAGGTATGCAATTCTTGGATTTGATTCAGGAGGGTAATCTCGGCTTGATTAAAGCGGTGGAGAAGTTTGACTACACCAAAGGCTTTAAGTTCTCTACCTATGCGACATGGTGGATTCGTCAGGCGATTACGCGTGCGATTGCCGACCAAGCGCGTACCATTCGTATTCCGGTGCATATGGTCGAAACCATCAATAAGGTGAAAAAGGTATCCAGCCAGTTGTTGCATAAAAATGGCCACGAACCGACGGCGGAAGAAATTGCGGTAGAATTGGATATGTCGGCGGACAAAGTGCGCGAAATTATGCGCGTTGCCCAAGAACCGGTATCGCTGGAAACACCGATTGGCGAAGAAGAGGACAGTCACTTAGGCGACTTCATTCCCGATGACGAGGCGTTAGCACCGGCGGATGCGGCTTCGCATATGTTGCTCAAAGAACAGTTGCGCGACGTGTTGGGAACGTTGACGCCGCGTGAAGAAAAAGTGTTGGCCCTGCGCTTCGGCTTGGAAGACGGCCGTCCGCGCACCTTGGAAGAGGTGGGCAAAGATTTTGATGTCACGCGTGAGCGTATTCGTCAGATTGAGGCGAAAGCCTTACGCAAGTTGCGTCACCCCAGTCGCAGCAAAAAACTCAAGGACTTTTTGGATTGAGTTTGACAGACGGATAAAAGAACGGAACTCAAGGGGGTTCCGTTCTTTTTTCTGTAAAAACAGTTGACAACGCCCCACCGAGGGTGCTATAATAACCACTGCTATATGCGAGGATGCTGGAACAGGCAGACAGGCACGTTTGAGGTGCGTGTGTCTTTGACGTGAGGGTTCAAGTCCCTTTCCTCGCACCAGTCGAGAGCCTCGACACGCAATTCGCGTAGTTGAGGCTCTTCTTTTTATAATCCGAACCTCGCGTTTAAGGTTGGTTATGAACACTCATACCAAAAAAAGCGACACACCCGTTTGGGTATGTCGCTTTTGCTATATATGGGTATTGGTTTATGTCAACTTTCCGCCTTTGGCCCCTTTAGCGCCGCCGAGCGACACCGTTGAGAGCAGGTTGGTGTCATAACTGAATTGCAATGCCTCCCGTTGCCGTTGTCGCTTGAATGCCAAGGCAATCATCTCATCCAGCAGTTGTGCAAACGGTAAGTCGGTGGCTTCCCACAAATAAAATGATAACGAACCGGGGGTAGTATTGATTTCATTTACCCACAATTCGCCGGTTTCGGGGTTGTTCAAAAAGTCAATGCGTGATACACCGGAGCAACCCAAAGCACGGAATGTTTTGACCGCCAAGGCGCGGACTTGTTCTGCCAATTCTTCGGGAATGTCCGCCGGACAACGGCGTTTCAAATCCGACATACCGCCTGCTTTACCGGTTTTGTTGTCACCGTTCAAATATTTTTCGCGATAGCTGAGAATTTCGTCGCTGCTGACCGGTTCTTCACACACCGAAGCACGCGCACCGTCGCTATCACCCAGCACCGCACAGTTGATTTCACGCAAGGGGGTGACGGCTTGTTCTACCAAGACACGCGGCGCATATCCGAAGGCGTCGTCCAGTGCCACAGCCAACGCATCGCGGTTGGCGGCACGGGCAATTCCCACCGAAGAACCAAGATTGACCGGCTTGACAATCATCGGATAGCCGATGGTTTCTTCCAATCGATTGAGTACCTTTTCACTGCTTTGCGCGTACACCTTGCCGGAAAACGACAACGCATCCAACACCGGAACACCGGCATCGCGCAAAACAGATTTCATGATAAACTTATCCATACCCAACGCCGCCGCGGTAACATCACAGCCGGTGTAGGGGACATTCAGCATTTCAAGCAAACCCATTAACGTGCCGTCCTCCACGTTGGTACCGTGTACCGCAGGAATGGCGACTTCAAACGAGGCAACGGTGTTATTACCGAACCGCTTTGCCGGATAGCACACCAAGTCCACGCCGGCATCACACGCTACCGGCAGCACGCGCGTGCACGCCGCTAACAGTGTTGGCAGGTCGCGGTAGTTTTCAATATGTTCCAGTGCTTCGCCGGCATAGAAATGATTATTTTTGGTGATATACAGCACGATTGGTTCGTATTTGTTACGGTCCAGTGCGCTGAAAGCCTGCAAACCGGTAATAACCGACACCTCGTGTTCGACACTGCGTCCACCGACAATCACGGCGACTTTGGTTTTCATACGGTAAACAACCCCTCTCAAAAATTATCCGGTAAATCGTTTTCCAATAAGACAATACGCCGGTCGGCGCGCGGCAATGCTTGTAATACCGCTAAACCGGCTTGCAGGTTTGCAACGACAAACAGATGCTCTTGGGCGAACCCGGCGGACAACAAACCTTCCTTCAACGGCGGTGCTTGGCGCTCGCCAACCAAGATGGCATAGTCACACCGCGATGCGGCGTATTCACCGAGTTCACGGTTAAGCGCCGACGTACGCTCGCCCAATTCTACCATACCGGGTGTTACCAATACGCGTTGTGCATCAAAACCTGACAAGACATCCAACGCGCTGCGGAAACCGGCAGGGTTGGAGTTGTACGCATCGTCAATAAAGCCGTTAGGCAATAGTTGCAAACGGTGTTCTACCGGACGCAGTAACCGCACCGGATATACCAATTCTTTCAGCGGAATTCCCAAACGGTGCGCCACCGCAATACAACCGACCAGGTTTTGAATATTGTGCGCACCCAGTAATTTCGTGGTGAACTCCTGTGTTTCGTCGCCCACCGTCACGGTAAATACGCAACCGGTCGTATCTACGCGTTTGACCGCCGCGCGATACGCACCATTTTCCATACCATAGGTTGTCACCGGACACGCCGGTGCGGTGTGTTGCAGATGTTCCACGATGTGCGGATTGTCGCCATTTACAAACAAAGTGCCTGCAGACGGCAACGCATCTGCCAATTCAAACTTGGTACGGACAATGGCATCTAACGTACCAAATGTTTCTAAGTGTTGTTCCCCGATGGAGGTCAGTACACCGTATTGCGGCGATACCAGTTCGCAAATCTCGCGAAT
>JAZSOY010000002.1:0-4095 GCA_045537155.1 Acutalibacteraceae bacterium | reverse complement strand
GCTCATTGAGCGTCATAATCGGCGCGACCACCAAAGAGTCACCGGTGTGAACGCCCACCGGGTCAATGTTTTCCATACCGCAAATAGTGATGGCGTGGTCCTGCGAATCGCGCATCACTTCAAATTCAATTTCTTTATAGCCTTTGACGCTCTTTTCAATCAACACTTGATGCACCGGCGACAACTTAAAGGCATTTAGGCCAACTTCACGCAGTTCTTCGGGATTGTTCGCAAACCCACCGCCGGTACCGCCGAGCGTAAATGCCGGACGCAATACCACGGGATAGCCAATGCGCTCCGCCGCTGCGGTTGCCTCTTCGAGGCTGTACGTAATCTCAGACGGAATGGTGGGCTCGCCGATAGACTGGCACAACTGCTTAAACAGTTCGCGGTCCTCGGCACGTTCAATGCTTTCACTGCTGGTACCCAACAATTCCACGCCGCATTCTTTGAGAATCCCCTTTTTCTCCAACTGCATAGCGAGGTTCAAACCGGTCTGTCCGCCGATGCCGGGAACAATGGCACCGGGACGCTCATAGCGGAGGATTTTGGCAATATACTCCAGCGTCAGCGGTTCCATATACACTTTATCGGCAATAGAGGTGTCCGTCATAATGGTGGCCGGATTCGAGTTGCAGAGCACCACCTCGTACCCTTCCTCTTTGAGTGCCAAGCACGCCTGCGTACCGGCATAGTCGAACTCAGCCGCCTGCCCAATCACAATCGGACCGGAACCAATAATCAAAATCTTGTGAATGTCTTTACGCTTTGCCATACTGTGTTTCCTCCTCATACACGGTTTGTCCTTGATATTGTGTCAATCGACACCGCCCATATACCGTCTGTCCGGCAAACGGCGTCGCGCGTCCTTTCGAATAAAATGACGTCGGCTCAATGGTGTGTTTTGCTTCCAAATCCCACGCAGTCAGTGAGCCATCGTAGGGGATACCAAACCGCTTACGTGGTGCCACGGCCAACAATTCCACCAAGTGCTCTAAGGACAGTATGCCCGATTTCACCAATCCGGTATACAGCACCGGAAACGCGGTTTCCAATCCAACAACCCCAAAAGCACTGTTTTCTAATCCTTTTGCTTTTTCTTCAGCCGAATGGGGTGCGTGGTCGGTGGCAATCATATCAATCGTGCCGTCACACAACCCGGAAAGCAATGCCTCGCGGTCGGCAGGTGCACGCAACGGCGGATTCATTTTGAATCGTCCGTCCTCCTGCAAATCGCGCTCATCCAACAACAAATAATGCGGCGCGGTTTCGCAGGTGACATCCAGTCCCTCGGCTTTGGCGCGCCGAATGAGTTGTACGCTCTCTGCGGTGGAGATGTGACACACGTGGTACGCACATCCCGTTTCCCGTACCAAGTTCAAATCCCGCTCAATCTGCCGCCATTCGCTTTCACTACAGATGCCGCGATGTCCGTGTGCCGCGGCATACGCGCCGTCGTGAATGTAGCCACCGCGAAGCAGGTCGTTGACTTCACAATGTGCAACCAACAGTTTGCCGAGTGCAGCGGCACGTTGCATCGCTTGACGCATCATATCTTCGCTCTGTACACCCCGTCCGTCATCGGAAAACGCGATAACCTCAGGAGCCATTGCCTCCAAATCCGCCAACGTTTCACCGCGTTGTCCCACCGTAATGGCGCCATACGGATACACCCCAATGGTGGCTTGCTCACGAATACACGCGCTCTGCTCACGCAGATGCGGCAGAGAATCCGGCACGGGATTTAGGTTCGGCATCGTGCACACCGCCGTATATCCGCCGTGTGCCGCCGCCGCACACCCCGAAGCAATGGTCTCTTTATAAGACAAACCCGGCTCACGAAAATGCACATGCACATCGCAAAAGCCGGGAAAAAACACCGTTTTCGGCGTATTCAAATGCGTATACAGCGAATGGGAAAGACACTCCTCCACCGCACGGAGGAACGACGGCAACATCCCCGCACCGTACAAAGTGGCTCGTAGTTGCTGTGCCATAACGCGTTTCTCCTTTCAAAAAAACCTTGCCGAGGTCGGCAAGGTGCGTGTGCGCGGCAAAACGATGCAGTATTCCTGCACCCATCCGACAATATAGCACAAATCTTGCCGATATCTCGTATCGTTCTTAAAGATTTATTTCCCAAGGATTATACCATATTCTGTGACCGGTGTCAACGAGGAAAATGACTTTTTGAAAATTTTCTCTTGCCCTCCCTCACGGCAAGGAGTACAATAAAAACAGAACATCAGCCAATGCCCCGAAAGGAGCCATGTTATGTATTATGTCTATCTGCTTCGCTGTGCAGACGATACGCTGTACACCGGCATCACTACCGACCCGGTACGTCGCTTGCAGGAACACCGCGGCGGCAAACGCGGCGCAAAATATACCGCCTCCCACAAAGCCCTTGCTTTTGAGCAAATCTGGCAGACGGACACGCGCGCCCTCGCTTCGCGGTTGGAGTACCGTCTTAAAACGCTGACGCATACCCAAAAAGAACGTCTGATTGCCGACCCATCTCAACTCGATGCTCTACTCGGTACAGTGCTGGACAGTGCCGCTTATCAACCTCTGTCAACCAACCAATAAGGCTTGCCGAACGGCAAGCCTTATGTGTTTATATTTGTCTTTCGAAATACCCTTCCAACGCCACCGGACTTTTTCCAATCGCCGGAATTTCTCCACACAGTGCTTTGACAAAGGCACGCTGCGACGACGGCGTGCTGGAATACACATTAATATAGGTGGCGGCGAAAGGATAGTCATACAGTTTATACGGGTCACCGAACGACGCAAATACCAGATGCGGATGCTGCATCAAGTAGCCCCGCCACAACGCCATCACTTGGTCCCAACCGATGCGCAGCGTACCACCGTGATAGTTGCCGGAATCCATCCGTAAACTCATCAGCACAAAATCGTACTGTTCTACCGCGTCTTGCACGTCGTAGTGCTTCGGATTCACCAATGTGGTCACCTGCATACCGCGCGCACGCAACTCTTCCTCCACCGTTTCCATTCCGTGGACAGTGGCGTTTTTAGCATTAACCTGCTCAATCACCACCTGCAACACCTTAGAACCGGCTTTCAGTGCCGTCTGCGGAAACTGTCCGGCGGCGTTGCGAATCACTGTGATGCTACGTTCCGCAAGTTCACGGTCGATTTCCGTGATTGTCGTTAACTCATCGGCGGCGAGTTGTGCCTGAATGGCATCCTCGTCCCCCAATATTCCCACCGCATTCTTGAGTCGCAAAATACGAAGTACCGCATCTTGCAGGCGCTCCATCGGCAACTCGCCGTTGATGACCGCCGCCTTAATGTGTTCAAAGTCGGTCGGCAAGGCAAATAAGACCATATCACCACCGGCTTTGAGATATTCCACCGCCAAACGCTCGACCTTAATCATCGCGCACGCACCAATCATGCTCATCGCATCCGATACGATGCACCCCTCAAAACCGAGTTTCCCTTTCAGTAAGCCGGTCATCAAATTTTTACTCAGCGTTGCCGGCGGATACCCGAGAACGTCGTTAATTTTTTCGTCAAACGCCGGCAGGGCAATGTGCGCCACCATAATGGCCATCGTACCTGCCTCAATCATGGCTTTGTACACACGCCCATAGGTGCTCATCCATTCGTCCTGCGACAGAGAATTGATGGTGGTCAAGAAATGCTGATTGCGCTCGTCCACACCGTCACCGGGGAAATGCTTACAACACGCTGCCATCATACGCCCCCGCTGAAATCCCCGTACCGCCGCCGTACACGTGCGAATCACGGCATCGGTATTATCGGACACCGCGCGGGTATTGACTACGCTGTTCTTAAAGTTAAAATTGATATCCACCACCGGTGCCAGTGCTAACTGTCGATGATGTTTCCGGCATATTTTAGCGGTTTCATGGTGTCCCCGCTCCACCAATTCCGGCGCATCTGCCGCGGCCCACGCCATCGGTTTCGGCAGCATCGGAGTCACCGGCGCACCGCATCCCGGACCGTGCTCCACGTCTGCAACGTACATCGTCGGTACCGAGCAAACCTCATCCTGCAGTGCCCTAATTTTCGCGCAAAACGCATCACTCATATTACCATAGT
>JAZSOY010000079.1:0-3692 GCA_045537155.1 Acutalibacteraceae bacterium | reverse complement strand
ACGGACATTTCCCCGTCCGTCTGCCACCGCCATCAACTGTCCCACCGGTCCGCCACCATTGACTTTTAAGGTGACAGAATCGTCGGTATTTTTGAGCATAATGCCCATCAGCGAAGCCGCTGTCAGTAAGCGGCCAAGTGCCGCTGTTACCACCGCAGAGGTGTGATGAATTTGCTCGGCGCGTGCCACCGCCTCCGTTGCATCCAATGCAATTGCCACTACCGCGGCATCTTTGGTTAAACACCGTATCGCCTTACTCATACTCTATGCTAATCTCCTTTATAACATACCTACAATATGCCGCGTGCCTCACTGACGGTACGGGTACTGCGTGCTACAAATACCATTCGCTCATCGGTGTCGGTCGGTGCGGTATCACGGCCCTCACCGTATACCGCTAACGTTTCCCATCCGGTTTGTGCCAACAATCGACGCAGTGTACGCTCGGAATACGCACGCTCACGCACACATTCCTCATAGCGTTCGTAGCGTCCGTCATCACACGCCGCAAAGAAATCCAACTGCATCGTTACCTGCTGAGTGCGCGGCGTATAGTGCGTACGCCAGGCGCACAACACATTCTCTTCTTCCAAAACAAAGGCACGGTCACCCAACACGGCGCGGTGTTTGTAGGGGGTGTTGACATCAAAAACAAATAACCCGTGGGGTTCGGTAAACAAGCGCACTCGACGAAACACCTCGGCCACATCGGCTGTACGGCAAAGGTGATTCAAACTATCCAGCGTACATACCGTACCGTCCACTGTGCCGTACAAATCCAACTGCCGCATATCCTGACACAACCACAGCGCTGTCGGTATTTTCTCCACGGCGCGTTGCAGCATTTCTGCCGAGGCGTCCACGCCGATGATATCGACACCGCGGCGATGCAATTCACTCGCCAAACTGCCGGAGCCACACGCCAAATCCAGTAGGGTTTGCGGACGCACACCGGCGTGCTGTTCAAACAACGTCAGCAGATAGTCCGCGTACGCGGCATAATCCACGTCCGCCATCAAGCCATCATAGAATGCCGAAAAATCCCGATATCCACTCATTGCGCGTCATCCTTTG
This sequence comes from Acutalibacteraceae bacterium, assembly GCA_045537155.1. Classification (GTDB taxonomy): domain Bacteria; phylum Bacillota; class Clostridia; order Oscillospirales; family Acutalibacteraceae; genus RGIG3009. Next base: position 2,618 of record JAZSOY010000079.1, on the reverse strand, counting down.
TTTTCGCTTCCAAGCGTTGAAACACCATATGGTACGCATCGCAACCATATGTCAACGCCCGATTAACGCGGCTGATGGTGGCGGTGGAGGCACCGGTATGTTGCTCAATATCCGTGTACACGCACTTGTCACTCAACATTTTTGCCACCACAATACGCTGGGATAGCGCTTTCAATTCCGGTGCCGTACACAAATCCTCAAAAAACGAATAGCACTCCTCACGATTTTGCAGTTGTAAAATGGCGTCAAACAAAAAATCGGTATCCGGATTGCATAATTTCGAGTTCATAATCGTTTCCTCTCATCCAATCATCATTTCACGTGCCGCTTGGAGATTGGCCGCCGTAACCGTACCACCGATAATGCGCGCCAATTCCTGCTCGCGCTCCTCCCCGTTCAAGGGCGTGACAGCGGTATAAGTGCGTCCGTCACGTGCGGTTTTTTCAATCAAATAATGGGAATCTGCCTGCGCCGCAATCTGTGCCAAGTGTGTCACACACAGCACTTGACGGTGACGGCCGGCGACGGTACTGTCTGCCGTCAAACGCAACCGATTACCCACTTTTTGCGCCGCTCGACCGCTGATGCCGGTATCAATCTCATCAAAAATCAGCGTATCAATCTCGTCAGCATCTGCCAGCACCGCTTTGATAGCCAGCATAATACGCGACAGTTCGCCACCCGACGCCACACGCGTCAAGGGTTTCGGAGGTTCGCCGATATTCGCAGACAACAAAAACTCCATCCGGTCGGTACCGGTCGCGGTATACTCACTGGGTTGTCGGTCAATGACGAGCGACACGTGCGGCATATCTAAGAATGTCAGTTGCTCCTGCACTGCCTGGGAAAACCGTGCCGCGGTTGCGGTACGTTGCGCGGTCAAAGCGACCGCTGCCTCTTCCATCTTCGCATACAGCCGTTGTTCCTCAGCGGTCAACTGTTGCCGTCGTTCGTCGGACAATTCTATCTGCCGCAACGCCGTCTTTGCCTCTTCTGCAAACGCCAACACGTCTTCTATCGTGTTACCGTATTTCGCGGTCAACCGCCGCAACACTTCCCACCGTTCTTCGGCAGCATCGCGTTCACGCGGGTCAAAATCCAGTTTTTCCACGATACCGCTGAGTTCCTCGGCGGCATCACGCAATTCGTACAACGCCGTTTGCAGACGCTCCACCGGTACACCGGCCTCGTCCAAATAACGAGCAGCACCGGCCGCGGCAGATACCGCTTGTTCCGCCAACGATACCGCACCATCGGATTCTTCGTTGCCAAACAGTAATGCCTGTGATTTGAGCATTTGTCCTGCCACTTTTTCCGCATTGCGATAAAAGGTACGACGTGCTTGCAGTTCCTCGTATTCACCGATGCGCGGAGCAGCGGCTTCAATTTCGTCAATCTGGTACCGCAACAAATCCATCTGTCGCGCCTTTTCGGATTCGTCCATATCCACCGCATTCAATTCCTGACGCACGCGACGCCAATCGCGGTAAAGTTCGGCATACGCGTTACGCGCGGCTGTCAACTCCCCAAACCGGTCCAAATATGCCAAGTGTTGTTCTGCCGACAGTAACAACTGGTTTTCGTGTTGTCCGTGCAGGTCAATAAGTGCTTTGCCGATTTCACGCAATATGGCCGCGGTTGCCGGAATACCGTTGACGTTGCAACTGCTTTTTCCTTCGGCGGCAATGGTGCGCGTAATCAGCACATTACCATCTTCATCCGGTGGAAACCCCAACTGTGTCAGTTGTGCTTCCGCCCACGGTGACAATGCGCAAAACAACGCCGTCACGCGCGCGGTATCGCTGCCGGTACGCACCAAATCGCGGCGTGTCCGTTCACCCAACACCGCGTTAATCGCATCAATCACAATGGATTTACCGGCACCGGTTTCACCTGTGAACACATGGAATGCATCGCGGAAACGGATACATGCCTTTTCAATGACGGCGAGGTTTTCAATATACAATTCTTCTAACATGCACTCACCTGCCCTGAATTTCTGACAGCATCTCTGCTGCGTAGCGTTTCGCCTGCGCGGCGGTGCGGATCAACACGAAAATTGTGTCATCTCCGGCAAGCGTACCGACCACATCGGGACGGACGATTTCATCCAACACCGTGCAGACTGCCTGTGCAGTGCCGCTGCGGCATTTGATGGCAACCGTATTTCCGGCATAATCCACGCCAACGATATTACCGGCGAACAAATCCGAATGGGGCAGCGGTGCATCGGATACGACATAGCGGTAATTGCCGCTGCTGTCGGCTTTTTTGATGAGATTCAGCTCGCGGATATCGCGGGAAATAGTTGCCTGTGTCACAGGATAGCCGCGCTCCGTGAGCAATGCCTGCAATGCATCCTGATTGGAAACGGCATTGGTTCGGATGAGTTCCATGATTTCCATTTGTCTTGCGTATTTCATGTACGTTTCCTCCGGCGGTTATTGTTCGGGGAAGCCCTTGACGGAGTGCATGAGTTTGTGGTGCACTGCGTCATAAAAATTGGATTTTTTCAATTGCAGCAGGGAGATTTCATGCGACGACCGGCAAAGCTCCAGCCGGTAGCTGGATGGGAATGCAATGGGGGCTTCGCCATCCGCGCTCAGGAAAATCTGCCG
>JAZSOY010000014.1:0-5073 GCA_045537155.1 Acutalibacteraceae bacterium | reverse complement strand
ATCCGATAAGGCGGCCATCTCACTACCGGTAATGACCGCATCCTCGCGGTCGTTGACTGTCAGTAAACCGGCAGTACGCGCAATGGCTGTCGCGGTTTGCTGCGAATCCCCCGTCATCATTACCACTTGAATACCGGCTTTATGTACTGTGCGCATTGCAGAACGTACTTCCGGACGTAATTCATCTCGCAATGCGGCCAATCCCACCAGAATCAATCCTTCGAGTGTATGATTCAGGGGCCGGTCGCTGATGGCGATGGCTACCAAACGCATCGCTTGTTGTTCTAACGATTGTAACAGCGTCAACAAGTAAGTTTTATCGCTTAAATTACAAACACGGCCGTTGGCATCGATATATCGGTTACAAGCCGCCAGAATACGCTCCGGTGCCCCCTTGTAAAAGGATAGACGTTCGTGCGAAATACCGTTTAGAGTTGGAAGTGAACCGGCGATTTCCACCGCTGACCATTTTCGAGCGCTGTCAAACGGCAGGTGTTGCAAGGGTAAATAATCCGTACACAGGGGACGTCTGCTGTGTAACACACACGATAACAAAGCGCGGTCGGTAGCATTCCCACCGAGGATTTCTCGACCGGTCGATTGGCTTTCGGTATTGTAGTAACCCGAGAGTTGAAACCATTGCCATAACACATTTTTGTGTTCCCATTCTTCTGCAGAACGATACAAGTGCCCTTCGGCGTCAATGATGGCAGTAACCGTAGGGTGCCCTTGTGTCAAGGTTCCGGTTTTGTCAGTGAACAAAATATCTAGACTGCCGGATGTTTCAATGCCGACCAATTTACGCACCAGCACATGGTCGCGCAACATGCGGCGCATATTGGAAGACAATACCACCGTTATCATCATCGGCAGGCCTTCCGGAACGGCAACAACCACGACCGTCAATGCCAGTGTCGCCGCGTGTAACAGGTGGCCGACCATCGTGGGCCAATCGGTCAACGTGGCAAGCATTGCCGGAATCGAATATCCGTTTTCCATCACGATGGCATGAAACAAATCGGCAACAGCCACCAAACCGGCGGCGATAAAGCCTAACCGGCTCAATGTTTTCGCTAACCCTTCTAAGCGAACTTTCAACGGACTTTCACGCGTTGTGTCTTGCACCTCACGCGCCAGCGTGCCGTAAACGGTGGCATCGCCAACACAACAGACACGCATAATACCCTCACCTGCACACACCACGGTACCGTGCAGGACGGCTTGTGTATCGTCGGGGGATAGGGGCATAGAGGGTGACATACCGGTGGCGGTTTTACTTACCTCACGGCTTTCACCGTTCAAGGAGGATTGGTCTACACGTAAGGAGCCGGATAGTAATATACCGTCTGCAGGGATACGCTCACCGCTTTGTAATAACACAATGTCGCCGACCACCAATTCTTCCGGCGGCACGGATACCAAGCGTCCGCCGCGCCGAACACGGCAACGACTATCCGCGGCTTCTGCCTGCAGCTTTTCAAAGGCTACCTCGCTCCCATATTCCGACAAGGTAGAAACAAATGTCGCCAGAAAAACCGCAATAGCGATACCGACGGACTCATACCAATCGTGATTACGAAACAGAAACACAATGTTAATGGCCAAAGCCGCCAACAGTACCTTGATGATAGGGTCACCGAAATTCGCTAAAAATTGTCGGAAAAACCCTTGCCGTTTTTTCTCGGTTAAGCGATTACTTCCGTACTGCCGTCGTGATGCCGTTACTTCCTGCTCGCTCAAACCGGAAAAGCTTACTTCCTGCATGACGCCGCCTCCTTTTCTACTACCATATTCGTTGCTAATGATAAATAGACCGCGGCATTTTCTGCCATTCTTCGTGTAAACCTCTGCAAATTTTCTTACGATATGCGACAGAAACGGCGCAGGACAGGCTATATAATGATGGTATCAAGATATGGTGGTGGTTGGATATGAAAAACACAAATTCTAGCGGTTCTGTGATGGTGAAGGCCAAAACAAGATGGTTGGATGACGGGGTGCGGCGGCAATTGTTCATCATGGCAGGTGGGATTGCTCTGGGTTTCTTATTACCGCGAGCCACCGTATACGGTGGACTGGCACCGTTTGGCATCGGATTGGTAGCGGCCGCTACCGGCCCCGGTACGGTGCTGATGTATTTGGCAACCTTTGCCGGATACTTAGTGCAGGGGATGTCGGAATCGTTACGGTATTTGGCCGCCTTGATAACCGTTGCCGGTATTCGATGGTCAGTCAGTGGTTTTCCGCGCATTACCCGTACTCGGATTTTTGCTTGTGTCACGGCATTTTTAGGTTGTATTATTACCGGAAGTGCCTTGTTATTGACTTCCTCACCGTCTGCGATGTCCGTGCTAACTATTCTATCCGAGGGATTGCTAGCTGGTGGTTTTGCCTTTTTTATGGCAACAGTCAACCGCGAAATAGTATCGGAAGAGCACCCCGTCTTTTCACGCGAGATGGAAGTGAGTTATGCCTTGTTACTCGCGGTAGGAATGATGGCGTTGTTGACGATTGAATTCGGCGGTATTTCACCGGCACGCATGGTATCCTATCTGGTGGTGTTGTTAGCGGCACGTACCGGAAAATGGAGCGGTGGTAGTGTCATTGGCGTACTATTGGGTGCGGCGGTGTTGCTTTCGACACCAGCATATGATTTTTTGGCGCCGGCGTATGCGCTCGGTGGACTGCTTGCCGGTATATTTTCAGAGCGGGGGAAATGGGCATCGGCTTTAATGCTTCTTGCCGCCGTGGGAATTGTGACCGTCCCCTCCAACGACGAGGTAACGGTGGTGGTATCCTTGTACGAGGCCGCGGCGGCCGGTTTGGTGTTTCTGGTATTGCCGCCATCGGCAGAAAACTGGTGGGAACGGACATTTCGTATCCAACGACATTTGCCGGAGGTGCACTCAGCACAGCAAGCCGCTGCTGTCAAAATGGAGCACGCCGCGCGCGCGATGCAAGAGGTGGCCGGAACGGTGGACGCCGTATCGTCACAGTTGGCCGGCATCGGTGCACCCAATATAAGCAGTATTTACCATACGATTTCTGAGGAAGTATGCCGTTCTTGTCGTTCGCGATTGGTATGCTGGAAGGAACATTTTGAGGATGTTATGGATTCTTTGAATCATTTAACGCCGCTGTTACAAAAACAAGACACAATCACGGAAGAACAGTTTGGAGGATATTTACGCGACCATTGTCGTCGATTGCGAGAACTTACCGTCCGCATCAACACCGCCTATCGTGAATTTCTGGTAAGAGAAAGTGCCTTTCGACGGTTAAATGAATTGCGAAGCATTATTACCGACCAGTTTACCGCAACCTCGCATTTGTTGAATGAATTTGCCGATGCGTTATCCTTGCCGGAACAGATGGATACCGCTACGGCAACTTGTCTGCAAAAAGCGTTAGAGAAACAAGGGGTTCACACACGACAAGTCATCTGTCGTATCAATCCGGTAGGACGTATGGAAGTGGAATTAATATTAGAGGGTCGATATCGCGCCCCCAATCGGGAGGCCTTTTGCCGACGTATCGGAGAATTGTGTGGACGTTCATTTTCGTTGCCGGTGATAGATTGTTCCGACCACCAGACACACATTGCCTTTACCGAGAAACATACATTTCGCATTGCGGTGGGTTCGGCACAGTTGCGATGTGAGGGGGAACAATTGTGTGGTGATGCGTTTGAATGTTTCCAAGACGGTTCCGGAAGACAGTATGCATTGCTTAGCGATGGTATGGGTAGTGGCGGTCGCGCCGCTGTAGATGGTGCTATGGCGGCAGGGCTAGCGGCTCGTCTATTAAAAGCCGGATTTGGTTGTGAAAGTTTGTTAAAGTTAATTAACACCGCGTTAATGGCCAAATCCGAAGACGAAAGTTTAGCCACGTTGGACATTGCCATTATCAACTTGTTTACCGGTGAAATGGAGTTGTTAAAAGCCGGTGCCGGTGCGTCTTTATTGTACAGTAAAGGGCGGGTGTGTCGCTTGGACGATTCATCGTTGCCGTTGGGGATTTTGCGCGAGTTAACTTTCGCTCGTACCAATGACCGTTTGGTGGATGGAGACATCTTGGTACTGATGAGTGACGGTGTCAGTAACGACGGCATTGAATGGGTAGAAGATTTGTTGCGCGACTATGACCAAGATGCCGGTGGTATGCAGGGGTTGGCACAGTTGATTGCCGACACGGCACGGGACCGTCAAACGGATGACAAAGGGGACGACGTAACGGTGATTACGTTGGGTGTTCGCCGGTTACGATAGTGTGTATAAACAAAAAAAGCTGTGATATCCAACCGGTATCACAGCCTTTTTTCGTATATTAATCGACGCGGTTTCGTCGTTCGCCCCGTAGAAAAGCGGCAATATTCTGGTAAATCTCTTCCAAGCAACGTACACGTGCCTCGTATGCTCCCCACGCCATATGTGGTGTCAAACACACATTATCCAATCCCAGCAACTTTTGAAAGGGGTGATCGGGTGGCAAGGGCTCGGTGGAATACACATCGACTCCCAAGCCGCCGATGGTGCCGGAAAGCAGGGCATCGGCTAGCGCTTGCTCGTCGGTGACGGCACCGCGCGCCACGTTCACCACAATCGCTGTGGGCTTCATTTTAGACAGACGTTCACGGCTGAGAATTCCGCGCGTTGCTTCGGTCAGCGGTACGTGGATACTTAAGATATCCGATTGTTCACACAGCGTATCGATATCCGTCACCTCACGGTCCGACAACGGGGAACGCTTACATATCAGTACACGGCATCCCAACGCCTCTGCCACGGTGGCTACTTGTGAACCGATAGCGCCATAACCCAGAATTCCCCAAGTCATACCTCGCAGTTCGTGAAACACCGGTGTCAGGCGATTGGGAGTACCGCTGGACGTATACGCTCCGGTATTCACAAATCGCTTGTATTCCGGCAGGTGATTGACAAGAGACAACACCATGGATACGGTCAATTGTGCTACGGAATCGGTGGAATAGCCAACAACGTTACAGACCGCAATCCCTTTCTGACGACAGAACTCCAAATCGATATTATCCACACCAAGTCGGATCGTAGCCAT
>JAZSOY010000045.1:0-3192 GCA_045537155.1 Acutalibacteraceae bacterium | reverse complement strand
ACCGTGTTGCCGGAAGCCACGCTGAATACCATTGCGGTGGTGGTTATCACCTTGATTTTATCTTTCTTCACCTTGGTATTCGGTGAACTGGTGCCTAAGCGTGTAGCCATGCACAATTCCGAAAAGTTGGCGCTGTGGATGTCTGCGTTGCTGTATGGTATGTCGAAATTGTTTGCACCGGTGGTTTGGCTGTTGTCAATTTCCACGAACGGTGTCTTGCGTCTGATGCGGATTGACCCCCATGCCGCTGCGGAAGAAGTCAGCGAAGAGGACATTCGTTTGATGGTCGATGCCGGTAGCGAAAGGGGTACCATCGACCACGATGAAAAAGAGTTTATTCAAAATGTATTTGAATTTGATGACCTGAGTGCCGACGATATTGCGACTCACCGTACAGAAGTAACGTTGTTATGGAATGAGGAAAGTGATGCCGAGTGGGAGAGTACCATTTGCGGTAGTCGACACACCTTTTATCCGATTTGCGACGAAACCGTGGACGATGTGGTGGGTGTGCTCAATTCCAAAGAATATTTCCGGCTGCCGAAACGTGACCGCGAAACAGTGATGGCACAAGCGGTTCATCCGGCGTTCTTTGTACCCAAAACGGTTAAGGCGGATATTCTGTTTAAGAATATGAAAAACGCGCATACTTCGTTCGCCGTGGTGGTGGATGAATACGGCGGTATGTGCGGCGTGATTACGGTTAATGATTTGTTAGGGGAATTGGTGGGTGATTTCGGCGAACAAGAGCCTGTTCACGAAGATGCACCGATTTTGGAACGGTTGGATTCGCGTACGTGGAAAATCAGTGGCAATGTGCCGTTGCGTGATGTGGAGGAAGCGTTAGATATCTCCCTGCCGACCGAAGAACACAGTACCTTTAACGGGCTGATTTTCGGTGCATTGGGCTCGGTGCCGGAAGATGGCAGTCAGTTGGAGCTGGAAACCGAAGGACTGGCGATTCGTGTGCGTAAAATCGCAGACCACCAAGTCCGTGTAGCCATGGTATCTTTGTTAGACCCGCCGCCGGTGGCAGTGGAAGAAGACTAAGTAAAAGCGCTCGGCACACATTGCCGAGCTCTTTTTGTTGTTTGTTATTCGCCATCCGACCACGGAGCTAACGTGAGTCGAATGAAATAGCCTCGGTCGTGGTCACATACGGGACAGCGTTCCGGCACCTCGGTGCCGTTGGATGTGGGGCCACAGTTCAAACAGACCCATTGACACGCCGCGTCCGATACAAACAATCGGTTCTGCTCCAATAAATCGGCAAATTTTTGGAACCGGTCACCGTGTGTTTTTTCGATGGCCCGAATCATACGAAAAGACGCGGCAATTTTCGCAAAACCCTCTTGTTCAGCGATTTCCTCAAAGTGTTTATAGACATCGTCATATTCTTCGTATTCGTTGTGATGCGCGCTCTTGAGCAGCTGTAATACCGAGGGTGATAAATCGACCGGATATCCACCGTCTATATGGATGGTTTCTCCCGCTAACTCCTGCAAGTGATTATAAAATATCTCTGCGTGCTCTTGCTCTTGGTCGGCGGTGAACCGAAACACCGCCTCAATGACATATAAATTCTGCTTTTTAGCCATCCCTGCCGCAAACATATAGCGGTTTCGCGCTTGGCTTTCACCGGCAAACGCGCGCATAAGGTTGTCTTTTGTTTCACTGTTCTTAAACTCAATTGACATATGCATCCCCCTTATTATGATTGCTATTAGTGTTGGCAGGTTTTCCGGTGATATACAAGGGACGAAGAAAACTTGACAAAAAAGAGGGGAGGTGGTAGAATAAAAAAGAACAAATGTTCTATAACTAACGGAGGTGGCATGGTGGAACGGTGTATTTTGCATTGCGATTGCAATAGTTTTTTTGCGTCGGTGGAATGTGTTTACCGTCCCGAATTGCGCGATATCCCGATGGCTGTATGCGGTGACCCTGCCAATCGTCACGGGATTGTTTTGGCAAAAAACGAGGCGGCAAAACAATTCGGTGTTGTCACCGCCGAAACAGTATGGCAGGCGCGTCGCAAGTGTCCCCAACTGGTGCTGGTGGCGCCGCACTACGAACGCTATCATGAATTCTATGAGCGTATTAACGCCATTTATTGTGAATATACCGACCGCGTGGAACCGTTTAGCATTGATGAGTCGTGGCTGGATGTTACCGGTAGTCAGCGGTTGTTTGGAGATGGAAAAACGATTGCCGATATTCTGCGTCGTCGTGTGCAAGAGGAATTGGGAATTACCATCTCGGTTGGGGTATCATTCAACAAGACATTTGCCAAACTCGGCAGTGATTATCGCAAACCGAATTCGACTACCGTATTGTCACGGGATACGTATCGCGAGTTGTTGTATCCACTACCGGTATCTCGGTTTTTATTTGTGGGGAAATCATCCGAGCAGACACTCCAAAAGATGGGGATTCATACCATTGGTCAACTGGCGGCAGCCGACCGTGTATGCTTGGTGGCCGCTTTGGGTAAACTGGGTGGACAACTGTACGACTATGCCAATGGTAACGACCGAGCAGAGGTGCGGCTGTTTACCGACCGTGCCGATGCGAAATCGGTGGGGAACGGTATGACATTTCGCCGCGATTTGGAAAGCGAGGAGGATGTGCTGCGTGGGTTACTGTATTTGACAGAACCGGTCGCGGCACGCTTGCGTTCCGCCGGTCAGCAATGCAATGCGATACAGCTGACGCTCAAATATCCTTCACTGAAAACCCTTTCTCGCCAACGTAAACTATCACGCCCGACAGCGTTGGTGTCGGATTTGTATGCGGAGGCAACCCTATTATTACGGGAGTGTTGGCAGGCCGGCACCCCGATTCGTAGTTTGACTATCACGGCATGCCGATTGCAGAAGACGAATGAGGGAGAGCAATTGTGTTTATTTGATGCTGCGGAAAACACTCGTGACCGTGAACGGTTGGAACGTTTAGAAACGGTGGTAGATGACCTGCGCGGACGATTTGGAAACCATTTAGTTAAGCGCTGTTCTGTATTGGATGGCGCACCTGACACGGCATCGGTATCGCCGGAAAAGACATCGGCAGAAAAAAGATGAAGACCATTGTATTTTTGCGAAAAAATTTATTGACAAACACCGTAATTGTCGCTATAATGGATAGCGTCATCGTTTCGGCGGTGAATATATGGCCCGGTAGTTCAGTTGGTTA
>JAZSOY010000098.1:0-1762 GCA_045537155.1 Acutalibacteraceae bacterium | reverse complement strand
TTGGGCACACTGAACGGCTTGCTCATCAGCTGCACGCGCGGTATGTATTCCTTGGGTGTGCGTAATTCCGGTCCGCGTCCGGACTATATGAAGCAGTTAGACCCTGCCTCAAAAATGCCGGCTAACTCTTCCATTGTGGCTCTGGTGTTCATCTCCTTCTGGTTGGTGTATTTCTACGGTGCCAATTTGACGCCTACCAAATGGTTCGGTATCTTCAGTTTCGACTCTTCGGAACTGCCGATTATTACCATCTATGCGTTGTATGTACCGATGTTCATCCAGTTTATACGGAAGGAGAAAGACCTGCCGTTTGTCAAGCGTTTCCTATTCCCGATACTGGGCTTGGTATGTTCGCTGTTTATGGTGGGCGCCGCCTTCTATTCGCACGGTGTTGTCCCGTTCTTGAACGGCAAAGCCGAGGGTACCTTTAGTTGCCCGGTGCTCTTCTACTTGATTGTTTTTGCTTTGTTCTTGATTGCCGGCGCGATTTTCCGGAAATCCAAGTATGCTGAAGCAGAAGACAATAAGTAAATGACCATTTTCCGAACAACATTGTTGGTCATATACACAAAAAGGAATTCCCCCACGTTGCGGGGGAATTCCTTTTTTAATATACTAGTTGAACCACATAATCACCGAGCCGATGCTGTTCGCGTTGTAACGTGTAAATGTCAACCGATTGAAAGTTCGTAATACCCGTGCCAACTTTTTTGAAAAACGCTTCTTTTGCTGTCCAAATCTCAAAAAAACGTTCTAACTGTGACACATCCGTACACTCGGTTGTCCGTGGTACGCTATCGCGGTATACATAGCGTTGTTCGTCCGCGGTACAGACACGGCGAATGACGGTCGTGCGTATCGGTCGTATCCGTTCAATGTCAATACCAATCGGCTGTGTATCGGCCGCACACACAATACGGTCATCGCAATGGGCAATACTGATGTGGTACTTTGTATCTTCAAGAAACGGTTTTCCGCGTTCATCGCAGTGCAGGACAACATTGGGTATTCCATATTCATCTTCCAGTAAGATGCGCATTAACTGTTCGCCGGCTAATGAACGTTTACGGTCATCCGGTTGCCGAAAACGAGTAATACGTGCACGACGAGTAGGGGATAGCGATGCCTCAATTTCATCGTAGTCACTATCGGAAAATTGAGAACAGGTACCGTATATCCAAGGCATTGGCGGTATCCTCCTTAAAAGAGCGTTCAGAACGGTTGCATTTTTATAAAAAAGACGGTATAATAACAACAGAGTCGCAACGAAAGGGGAGATGGGAGCGATGTGGATTGTATGGGCACTCCTTGCTCTGTTCGCGGCTTTTATCGTGTTTGTCTTGCTGTCGCCGGTGGGTATTATCATCGAGCAAGGCGAAAAAGCGCTTCCGGATATTTCCTTTGTGTTGTGGCGTAAGGTTTGGAAAGTAGATTTTGCTAAACAGGAAACTCCCGTCACGCGGTTTTTGAAAAAAAGCACCGGTATTTCTTTGCTAAATAAAGCCGCATGGCAGGCCCGTAAAAAACAAAGTGGACGGATAGCGGCAATTCAGGAAATTTGTGAATTATTTAAAGCATTACTCCAAGAGCTGCACCGTCTGTTACAGCGTGCCGTTGTCAGCGATTATCATATCCGCGTGGTATGTGCCGGTGAGGATGCCGCCCAGGTAGCACTGGATTACGGACAATGTTGCGCCGCAGTGTACCCGCTTACCGGCTTTATTGGTTCGTTTCTTACCGTGCGAAATCCGGAGTCTTTACG
>JAZSOY010000206.1:0-2127 GCA_045537155.1 Acutalibacteraceae bacterium | reverse complement strand
GAGGGAACCCTGACGGTTCCCCCTGCACACATCCCTTTCCCTTCGAAAACTTTATTTTACAGAACTCCGACGAGCATTCGTCGGAGTTCTTTCTTTTGTTTTGTTCACTTGTTTTCGGCATTAAACCAGTCGTGAATGGTTTCCAGCGATGTGTGGTAAATCCCTGCCGCAAACGGTGGCTTGCCGCCGCCCTTGCCGTTCAAAGCGTGATTGGCGGCTTTGGTAAATGCTGCAAAATCGGTACGTTCGGTATACACCGTGTATCGGTAACCATCATGGTCATTGCCGTCCAACACAACGGCGATGCCTTGTGCACGCTTGGCAAGGGATTCCGCTAACACACGCGCCGGTTCACCATGCGCACTGCTGATAAGGAGGGGGATTTCTTGTGTAATCGGATATGCCGAAGCCAGTTCGTGAATCAGTGCAAGCGTTTCTTGCTTGTGTTGTTGTGCAGCGGCCTCCACGGAGTCAATGTAGGTATCAAAGGCGGCAACTCCTTTGTCCGGTACGCTGGATAAAAAGTTCATAATATGGGTGGTGAGGGCTTGCTTTTGCTGATAATCACACACAGCCGCGTCACCGCACCGCAATTGCAGGCGGATACCACCTTTATAGTGCTTGAAATCGGTGATTTTCAGAACACCGATTTCACCGGTTTTTGACACGTGCGGCGCACAACAAGCACAGATATCAACACCGTCGATTTCCACAATACGAATCGCACCGGACAGTTCCTTTTTACTGCGGTAGGAGAGCTGTGACAACTCTTTTGCGGTTGGGTAATAGGCTGTTACCGTGCGGTTTTGGCAGATGACGGCGTTGGCCTCGCGTTCTAAGGCATTTAGTTGTTCGCGCGATAACACACCGTCGTAATCAATGGTTACCAGTTCATTACCGATATGAAATCCGACGTTATGCAGTCCGTACTGTTGCGTGACTAAGCCGGATAGAACGTGTTCGCCTGAGTGGTGTTGCATACGATACCATCGCGGTTGCCAATCAATGCGGCCCGTAACCGCTTTTCCAACCGGCAACGGTTTGTCGGTGAGGTGGACAATATCGTCGTGTTCCTCCGTGTGGTAGACACGTATGTCATCCAACATACCGGAATCCCCTTTTTGGCCTCCGCCCTCGGGGCAAAAGGCAGTTTGGTCCAACACGACGGCAAAGCCGTTGGCGTGTGGTGTACACGCCGTGACGGTAGCTGAAAATTCTTGTATATAACTGTCTTCATCAAACAAACGACGAGTATGGTGCATATGGACGCCCCTTTGTGTTTTTTATCATTGTACCAAACTCATATCGTTTTGACAAGGCATCGTTTCAAAACAAATTGACGACGGCGGTGAACAACATACACAGTACGATGCCGCAAACGGTAGGTAATATAAAGGAAACAGCGGTCCACTTCAGGCTGCCTGTTTCTTTGCGAATGGTGAGTAAGGTGGTGGAACACGGCCAGTGGAACAGGGAAAACAGCAGGGTGCTGACAGCCGTTTGCCACGTCCACCCGTTGTCTAAAAAGATTTGACGCATTTCGGTCAGACTGCCGGTGTCGGTGAGCGAACCTTGTGCCAGATAAATCATAAATACGATAGGAATCACAATTTCGTTGGCGGGAAATCCCAGAATAAAGGCAATGAGAATGGCACCGTCCAATCCCATCAATTGGGCAAACGGGTCCAGAAAATCAGCACAATGTTGCAAGATGCTGACATCGCCGACCGTGACGTTGGCGAGTACCCACAAAAGCATTCCGGCCGGTGCGGCCACAGCCGCGGCGCGGCCGAGGACAAATAAGGTTCTATCCAGCATCGACCGGATAATCACCTTTCCCACTTGTGGGCGGCGATAAGGAGGTAGTTCCAGTGTGAACGAGGAGGGAACGCCGCGCAGGAGGGTACAGGACAGGAGTTTGGTTATCGCAAAGGTCATCAAAACGCCGAGCAGAATCACACCCGTTAACAGCACCGCCGAAAGTATCGAGTTTCCGAGGGTGGAGTCCGTCCCGATGAAAAAGATGGTTAACAAGGCAATTAAAGTCGGAAAGCGACCGTTGCAGGGAACAAAATTGTTGGTGAGAATAGCGAGCAGGCGCTCCCGTGGTGAGTCGATAATACGGCA
>JAZSOY010000018.1:0-2814 GCA_045537155.1 Acutalibacteraceae bacterium | reverse complement strand
TGCCGACGGTTTGCGGTTGTGCTATGCGCCTGCCTCACGGTATTTTTATTTCATTAACAGCAGCGATACCCCCACGGCCTTGCCACAGGCGATGGAGGCGAACAACTTACTGTGCGACGCGCATCGCGCGCCGGTCGCCGCGTCGCGGCGTATTTATGATATGCGGTTCGGCACGTGGTTCGGCGGCGAGGGCAGTACCGCCGGCGGTACACGGTTGTTTGTGTCGGGCAACCCCGATTGTCCCAATATGGTGCATTGGAGTGCGCTCAACAACCCCTTATATTTCCCCGAAAACAACTATGCGTATGTGGGGGATACCGCCGGTGCCGTGACGGCGTTCGGCAAGCAGAGTGATATGCTGGTCATTTTTAAGGAACGTGAGGTGTACGCCACCGGATACTATGTGGGCACTACCCCCACTGCCGAGCAGTTGTTTGCCGGCGAGGTGGTGGACACCCAAGCCGCCGCCGCGACCTTTCCCATTCGTCAAATCCACTCGGAAATCGGGTGCGATTGTCCGAATACCCTGCGGTTGTGCAACGACCGTTTGGTGTGGTTGTCGTCCGATGGGCAGGTGTATGCGCTGTTCAGCAGCGGTACTTACGATGCGCGTAGTGTGCGCGCGTTGTCCCGACCGGTCGAGCCGCTGTTACACGCCTATACCGCCGCACAGTTACAAGCGGCGAGTGCCGCACGGCACGGCGAGATGTATTTGTTATGGTTGGGGGACTGCTTGCTCGCGTTGGATACGCGTTCCGCGGGGTTTGCGCACAACCAAGCCTATGCGTCTGCGGCGACAGCGCAGGAAGAAGTGGCGTGGTATCCGTGGTCGCTGCATTTACCGCAAGGCACGCCGCTGTTGTTGACCGGTGTCGCCGGTCGTGCGTTTTTGTTGGTACAAGCCCCCAACCGCGACGTGCACGTGCTCGGCTTTGACGAGCATCGCACCATCGACAGCGTACCGTTGTTCGGCGAAGGACGCGCGGTCACGTGGGTAGCGCAACCCATCGCCGCCCGTGTCTGCACCAAACGGTACGAACTCGGCGCACCGACGCGGTATAAGCGCGTCAGCGAAGCGCTATTGTGGGTGTCGGGTACCGCCGGCACCACGGTGCGGTTGTGGTTGCAAGACAGCCGCAGTCGCATTCCCACCGCCGCGACGACGTTATCGGGACAACCGCCGGAAACGGTGGCGCCGTGGCGTGTACCAACGGATGCCAACCGCGTTCGCCAGTGCGGTATTGTGCTGGAAACCGATGGGTATGCGGCGTGGGATGGTATGGAATTAACCTATCGCAGAATGGGGGACGTACGTGAATGACGGATTACATTGCACACGCCGAGAAACAAGCCGCGGCGTATGCGGCTAAACGAAAAAAGCAAGCCACCGATGCCATTGCGGAGGCAAACAAGGTATACGATGCGAGGCAGCAGGCGGCACGAGAAGAGACTGCCGCCGCGGTGCGCGAAGCGGAACAAAACGCCTTGGACGTGCTGGATACGGAGGCGGTGACCAAACAGTTGCAATGGCAACAGGTGCGCGAAGCGATGGCAAACTGGGGATTGACCGGTTCCGGCAGTGAACAGGCGCGCTTGCGCGGTGTGTCATCGTCGGCCCATCGCCGCGAACAGACAGCACACTTGACACGAGATGAGGCGACGGCGGCGTTATCGGCCGCACTTAAGCGTACGGAGCAGGAGATTGCTGATGCGCGCCGCAACACCGTGCTGACAGAAAAAGCCGCCGCCACCGAGGATGCGCTGACACAGCGCAACAAGTTGTTGGGTGACGCATACGATGCCGCTGCCAAAGAGGAGGCGGCACGCATTAAGGCGGAACAAGCCGCCGCCGAAGCGGCACAAAAGTTGGCGTGGGAACGCGAAAAAGCGGACAAGGCAGCCAAGGAAAAGGCGGAAGCGGCACGTAAAAAAGAAGAAGAAGCCGCCGCCAAAGCCGCCCAAAAAGCCAAAGAGGCAGCCGAAAAAGCCGCCCAAAAGAAAAAAGAGGATGCCGCCAAAGCTGCCCAAAAAGCCAAAGAGGCAGCGGAAAAAGCGGCTCAAAAGAAAAAAGACGATGCCGCCAAAGCCGCGGCTGCCAAGGCAAAAGAAGAAAAAGAAAAAGCAAAGCAGCAGGCTACCGATGCCAAAGCCGCCGCGAAAGCCGCGGAAAGTAACCGGAAAAAGGCATTGGAAGAGTTGTTGGATGACAACCTCATTCAAGGCGACATTTACGCCGAAGCCTTGGTGTCCGGTTGGTCGCCGTCGCGTGCGATACAAGCGCAGGAAGAGCGAAACACCTACGACAAAATCATCGAGGATGCCCAGGGTGTGTATCAGACAAAGGGATTCAACACCGCGATGGCGTTTGTGGCGAAATACGACCTGCCGGATGCACAACTCGACCGTTTATGTACCGTGCTGAAGGTGACGCGGCCGCGTGTTGACAAGGCATTAGCGGAATACCAACGGTTTGTGGAACGCTCGCCCTTGGCGCAACGGTTGGACAGCCTGTTTTAGGCGGCAGAAACAAAGGAGGAGTAAACTATGGCTTTGCCGATTTATCGGCACCGCATTACGGTGACGGAAACCGCCGTCACCCCGACGGGACCGCTGGATAGCGGCGTCGCGGGGGATACCGGTGCCGCGCGGCTGGAATTTGTGTTTGATGATACCTTTACGGAGGCGGCTGACTACACCTACCGCATCGAAATCGTCAATGGGGCCGGCGCCTACGACCTCACTGACCGCCTGACCGTCATCGACGGGGTGGTGGCGCAGGATATTCCGAGCGCCTGGACGGCGGCCGGCACGGCG
>JAZSOY010000113.1:0-2306 GCA_045537155.1 Acutalibacteraceae bacterium | reverse complement strand
AATGCCGAACAGTTGCGTAAAAATCAGCAACAGCATTCGCTCAAATTTCAGTGCATACGCCATTTCATAATTGGGAAGCGCAAACGACGCAATGGTAATGAATGCCGTAAATAAAATGGTTTCCACGCGAAACCAACCGGCATTGACGGCAAACTCGGAAATCAATAAACCGCCGATAATTCCCAACGAATTGGAGAGGGTATCCGGTGTGTTCACCGACGCCAACCGCAGACCGTCTACTAACAATTCCAGCAACAAAAACTGGGCGATTAAGGGAATGGCAGCGGCTTCGTCGGGAAACATAAAAGCCAACCACGGCGGCACCCACTCCGGCTGTTGGGATAACAGTAAATATACCGGTGTGAGTAATACGGTCAACAGCGATACCACAATCCGCAACGTACGCACATAACTTCCCGATAGCGGCAAAAAGTAATAATCGTCTGTTTCCCTAAAAAAGTCCGCCAACGAGATAGGAATTAACATCACCGTAGGCGAATTATCCATTACCAACGCGATGCGACCATCCAAAATACACGCCGAGGCATAATCGGGGCGCTCGGTAAATTTGAATTTCGGAAACGGATTAAAGAAAGCGGTTTTCTGCAGTTTTTCGGAAACGGCTTGTTGCGTCATCGAAATCCCGTCAATCTCCATGGAGGAAAGACGCTCACGCAAGGTGTGAAGCACCGCCTCGTCAGCTGTTCCTTCGATATAACTGATAGCCACATCCAATTTGGTTTTCGTACCGATTTGCAGGTATTCCATCCGCAATCGCTCGTCACGAATCCGACGGCGAATCAGCGCGGTGTTCATCACCAAGGTTTCCACAAACCCCTCGCGCGAACCGCGCAGGGATTTGTCTTTGCGCGGTTCGTCGATACCGCGCATGGGATACGTACGCGTATCCGCCAACAACGCACCGTGAATACCGTCCACCAGTAGCACCGACACACCGGACAGCACCGCTGTCTTGATGTGCTCGTTATCATCGGAAACACTGACCTCGACATACGGCATTTTGTTTTTGGCAAAGCGCGTCATATCCGGAATGTCGGCCAATTCCTCTGCCGTAATGCCGAAGAGAAATTCCAACATTTTTTCATAGACGTCGTCTTTAATCATTCCGTCAATGAAATACAGCACCGCGTCGCGTTCCCCGACCAGCATTTCTTTTTTGATAACATCAAAATTCTTATCCGGACACAATCCGGCATCCAGTACCGCTACCCGTTCCCGATAGGCATTCATTCCCACACCCCCATCGGTAGTGTGAACCGAAACGAGAGGAATATAACTATCGCCGCTTATCTCCTCAACCACTCGTATCTTTCAGCATTTTCGAATTCCCTTCCCTAGGGTGATACTTTTTGTTGGCTGCTACGAACCATCCCGATTTGTTGTGGCACTTTCCAACCGATAAGCGACCATCTCTCAAAACACGCTCTGCACCAACGCCATATAACACACGGTTCCGCAGATGATACTGATTAGCGTGTTTCGCTTCCAAATGTAACACACGCCAACAACTGCGCCGGCAATCAGCGTAGGCAAGAATCCGGAAGCACTGGTAAAACTTATCTCTTTACAGCAATATACCACCAGCATTCCCATAATAGAAAATGGGAGGATGTGGCTCAACTTTTCAATGATTTTTGGTGTTTTTTTGCTATCATTGAAGATGGCAAAGGGTAAAAAACGAAGCATCGCCGTCACCACGGCGATTACGGCAACGATGGCCCAAGTATGTATATCAGTCATTGCTCGGCTCCTCCTTATACAAACAGAGTAACAGGGCAATGATAAGCATAGCAGGTATCAAAAACTTGTCGCTACCAAATATCAGCAAGCAAAAAGCGGATACCGCTACACCGATGATAGCGGGGATATGCTGTTTACTGGTTAACCACTGCTCTAAAAAGATAGTAAGAAATAGTGCGGTGAGGGCAAAATCAATTCCTTCACTGTTAAACTGAACAAGAGTTCCCACAACGGCACCCGCTACGGAACCGACTATCCAGTAAATATGGTCAAACATAGAAACAAAGAAGTAATAATTTGCGCGCTGCTCAGGCACGACTTTGGGAGTATCGTTGCATACCAGCGAATAGGTTTCATCCGTGAGTGCAAATATTAAATACAGTTTTCTTTTTCCGATGCCTTTATATTTTTCGAGCATCGATATACCGTAAAACAGATGTCTTGCATTGACCATCAGCGTTGTCAGCGCGAGCGTAGCAACGGTTGCATTTCCCGTAAACAAACCGACCGCCACAAACTGCATGGAGCCGGCATAAATAAACAGA
>JAZSOY010000116.1:0-2983 GCA_045537155.1 Acutalibacteraceae bacterium | reverse complement strand
TACGATCCGACTTCGCCTACCACACGGAAGACGCCGTTTTCTCAGTCACTTATTTGGTGCCGAAAATGCGGTCGCCCGCATCGCCTAAACCGGGGAGAATGTACCCCTTTTCGTTCAGACCTTCGTCCAAATTGGCACAATAGATTTCCACATCCGGATGGGCTTGTGCCAAGGCTTTCGTGCCCTCCGGCGCAGCGATGATGCATAAGAACTTAATATTCTTGCCGCCGTAGGATTTAATCTGTGTGATGGCGTCAATCGCCGAACCGCCGGTGGCCAGCATCGGGTCTACCACCAGAATTAAACGATTGTCAATGTCGGCAGGCAGTTTGCAGTAGTATTCGTGCGGTTGCAATGTTTCCTCGTCACGGTACATACCGATATGACCGATTTTCGCCGAGGGAATGAGTTTTTGAATACCGCTGACCATACCCAAACCGGCACGTAGAATCGGTACAATCGCCAGTTTTTTGCCCTTAAGCACTTTTTGCGTCGATTTAACCAACGGTGTTTCGATTTCGATTTCTTCCAACGGTAAATCACGTAACGCTTCATAGCACATTAACATGGTGATTTCTTCTACCAGTTCACGGAATTCCTTGTTAGGGGTTGTGCGTTTCCGCAAAATGGTGGTTTTGTGCTGAATGAGCGGATGATTGAAAATCGTAATGTCTTTCATAGGAGATGCTCCTTATTTTTCTTCTTCGACAGACGGTGCTTTGGATACAATAAGGTTGACGATGATACCCAAAATCAACGCGCAAGCAATGGAAGTCAGGGTGACTTTACCAATGGTCAGCGTCAAGCCGCCGATGCCGCTAATCAAGATAACGGCCGCGACAAACAGGTTCTTGTTTTGGCCCAAGTCCACCGGTTGTAACATCTTCAAACCGCTGACAGCGATAAAGCCGTACAGCGTGATGCACACGCCGCCCATCACGCAGTTCGGGATGGAGGACAGGAACGCCACAAACGGGCCGAAGAAGGAAATCACGATGGCCATAATCGCCGTGACCATGATGGTGATAACCGACGCGTTACCGGTGATAGCGACGCAACCAACCGACTCGCCGTAGGTGGTGTTGGGGCAACCGCCGAAGAACGCACCGGAAATCGAGCCGACGCCGTCGCCCAACAGGGTTCTGTGCAGGCCGGGTTCTTCCAGCAAATCCGTACCGATGATGCTGGACAGATTTTTGTGGTCGGCAATGTGCTCAGCAAACACCACAAAGGCGACCGGAACGTATGCCACGGCGACCGTTGCGATGTATTTGCCGTCAATCGCCGACAAACCTTTAAAACCTTCAATAAACGAGAAATCGGGAATCGCAAAGATGCCGATGTCTTTGAAAGCGGAGAAATCAATGATTTGCAATGCTAAGTTGTTGGTTTGCAAGCCGATAACGGTCAGCACCGCAGCGACCACATAGCCGGCCAAAATACCAATGATAAAGGGGATGAGTTTTGTCATCTTTTTGCCGTAGACTGAGCAAAGGATGACGGTCAGCAAGGTGACCAGACCGCAAACCAACGTGAGGTAGGGACTGGCGACCGAGACATTTTCAGCGTTCAAAACCTTACCTTTGAAAAGGTCACCGACCGCGTTGGTTGCCAGCGAGAGACCGATAATGGCAACGGTGGGGCCGATGACGACAGGGGGCATCAACTTATTAATCCATTTAACGCCGGCAAATTTTACCACAATGGCGATAACAACATACACCAGACCGGCAAAGGCGGCACCGATGATGATACCGGCATAACCGGCAGATGCGGAAGCGGCTCCGCCGAATGCGGCGAACATCGAACCGATAAACGCAAAGGAAGAACCGAGGAATACCGGGCTCTTAAACTTAGTGAATAACAGGTACACCAACGTACCGACGCCGGCACCAAACAGGGCGGCAGACGGTGACATACCGTTACCGATGATTGCCGGAACGGCGACCGTGGCAGCGAGGATTGCGAGGAGTTGCTGGAATGCGAAAACGATGAGTTGTCCGAATTTTGGCTTGTCCTTGACATTGTAAACGAGTGTCATGCAATTTTTCCCTCCTAAAATTTATGGTCATCGACATTATACCACGAAATTTCGACAGTTTCAACATCGGATTTTACAAAAAATGAATTCTCTCTGTACAAGTCCGGACAAAGTGAGCGTTTTTTGAAATTTAGGTCTTGCAAAACTACGAAAAACAGTGTAGAATAACAAAAGGTTCTTACCAGGAAGACATCCGCCCGTGGCGAAGCTGGATATCGCAGTGGATTCCGATTCCAAAGGCCGGGGGTTCGAATCCCTCCGGGCGGGCCAAAAAGAAACGACAATTTTCGACAAGAAAGTTGTCGTTTCTTTTTGTTCTTTTCACTTTTCTCTTTTCATTCTTCTCTCTTCTCCAAAATTGTCGTTTCCAGATAAAAGATAAGAGAGAAGAGATAAAAGAAAAGGTGCTTTGCTTCGCAAAGCGTTGATTTAAAGAGTGAATTATGATATAATTCATTTAGAGGTGAACATAATGAATAGTCCATTACTCGAAAAATCACTTGATTTTGCAACACAAATTGTTTTATTCTATGAGGCGTTTTCTAAAACAAGAAAAGATACAACTATTGCAAAACAATTACTGCGCTCTGCTACAAGTGTTGGCGCAAATATAAACGAAGCAATATATGGTAATAGCAAAGCAGACTTTATTTCTAAATTACATATTTCCCTTAATGAAACAGGAGAAAGTATTTATTGGCTTAAACTTTTAAAAAGAACAAGTTTAATTGATTATGATTTTGATAGTTTGCTTTCACTTGCAGAAGAAATAAAAAGAATGTTAATAGCATCGTTGAATACTGCAAAGGAGAATTCAAAATGATATTTGATTTTGATGTTCTTTCAAAAGAGTTTAAAATATTCTATGATGCTTTTTCTCCCGAAACTTACGGCATTTCTATGGGACGTGCTGCTGAGCACGCTGCTGTAGATTTTGATAAT
>JAZSOY010000175.1:0-2620 GCA_045537155.1 Acutalibacteraceae bacterium | reverse complement strand
CGCTGTTTTTCGCCGCCGGACAGTTTGAGACCTCGGTTGCCGACAACGGTATCGTATCCGGCCGGTAAACTGGCAATAAAATCGTGGATATTCGCCTTGCGACACGCGTCCTCCAATTCTTCTTGGGTAGCGGACGGTTTCGCATATAAGAGATTCTCACGAACGGTATCGTTAAACAAATACGTGTCTTGCGTCACCATCCCAATGTTGCGGCGTAACGAAGCCAGAGACATATCGCGAATATCGACGCCGTCAATGGTGATGCTGCCATCAGTCACATCGTACAAACGCGGTATCAAACTAATAAGTGTCGTTTTACCGGCGCCCGACGTGCCCACCACCGCCACGGTTTTTCCGCGCTCAACGGCAAAATCGATATCTTGCAAAATCGGCTTGTCTGCGTGGTAAGAAAATGCCACGTGATGGAAAGCCACATCCCCGTTGACGGTATCGGTTTCAATGGCATTGGGACGGTTCTCAATCTCCGGACGCATATCCAAATACTCAAAAATACGCGCAAACAACGCCAACGAACGCGTCACATCCACGCCGATATTCATCAACTGGTCTACCGGACGGAACATCCGGTTCAGCAATGTCACCATCACCGTGATATCACCGACCGAGATAGATGGCTCGACCAACCACTTAAGCATCAGCAAACCACCAACGAGATACATCAACAGCGGCCCGACACCCATCACGGTACTGATAGCCATATGGAACCAACCATGAGCAACCGTTTCACGCACACTCAATTGTCGCGTTTCATTGTTGACACCGCGAAACCGCTCATATTCGGTAGGCTCCTTGTTAAACAATTTAACCAGCATTTGACCGCTGACGCTCATCGTTTCATTGAGAATTTGGTTTGTTCTATCTCCGTTTTCCTGCATCTGTGTAGCAATTTTCCAACGGTAACGCCCTACCAGCCGCATCGGCAACACAAACAACGGTAACAACAAAATGCCGAGCGTGGCCAACACCCAATGGATGCGATACATCGCTACCAGCGAGGTCAACAGTACCGCTATGTTGGAGAGTAACCCGGTCATCGTTGTGGCAATCACGGATTGCACTCCGTTAATATCGCTGGTCATACGCGTTATCAATTCGCCTTGCGGACGCTCGGTATAAAACCGATGCGACATACGTTGCAGGTGAGCGTACATTTCGTTTTTCATATCGTAACTGATATTTTGAGCGATACGCGCATTGAGGTAACTTTGCAGTACCCCCACCAAATGGGAGACCACCGTCACCAACAATGATAATAGAATTAATTGCACCAACACGTTCCAGTTTTGTGCAATCAAGCCCTCATCAATCATACGGCCGGTCAGTATCGACGGTAACAAACCTAATCCCGCCGATATTAAGATGATAAGCATCACCAATACCAACTGCGGCCAATACGGACGCAGATAGGCAAAAATACGCTTCAACAACGCCCGACTTAAACGCGGTGCTTGTTTCTTTTCTTCCTCGGTAAGCGGTTTATGTCGTCCCGGCCCGCGCATTCCCATTGGTGGCATTAACGGAGGCATACCCTTCTCTTCCTTTCACACTCGTTCAATCAAACAAACCGCGTGGGCGGCTATCCCGTCGCCGACACCGGTGAATCCCAATCCTTCTTCGGTGGTCGCTTTCACGCTGACCGCTGACACGTCTAACCCGCACGCCGACGCCAAACACCGGCGCATCTCCGGAATGTACGGTTTGAGTTTGGGGGCTTGCGCCAACACCGTCGCATCCACATTGACCGGCTCATAGCCGACATCGCGCAACGCACGTACCACTTCTGCTAGTAGTTGTAAACTATCCGCACCGCGGTATTGTTCATCGGTGTCGGGAAATAAGCACCCAATATCCCCCAACGCAGCCGCACCGAGCAACGCATCTGCCACGGCGTGTGCCAACACATCGGCATCGGAGTGACCAAGCAGTCCTTTTTCAAACGGAATCGTCACACCGCCTACAATCAGCGCTCGTCCGCTGACTAGCCGGTGTACATCGTATCCGTGCCCGATTCTGTAAGGTATCACAACCATCCCTCCGCTATCTGTATATCTTCCGGCGTGGTGATTTTCAAATTCCGATACTGTCCTTCGACCAACCGCACCGGCCGTCCAATGAGTTCCATTAAACGGCAATCGTCGGTAACACTGACTTGGTGCTCTTGTGCATACGCCAACGCGTCCACATACCAATCGCGTCGAAATACCTGCGGTGTTTGCACGCAACGCAGCGTTCCACGGTCGGGGGTATCCACGACAAAGCCATCGGCGTCCACCACCTTGACGGTATCTTTCAAAGGCACTGCCGGCGCCGCGGCACCGTCACGTGTTGCGGCTTCAATGACCGCGGTAATGGTTTCTGCCGAAACCAACGGCCGTGCCCCATCGTGTATTGCCACCAGCGCCGTATGGCCACATGCGGCGATACCTCTTTCCACGGATTGTTGGCGCTCGGCACCGCCGGCGACAATCGCAGCCAGTTTCCGAATGCCGTACCGCACCACCAGTTCGCGCATCGTCGGTATATCCTCCTCGCGCGCGACCAACACAATCTCCGTAATCAACCGGTGTGTATCCAACGCCGCCAACGTGTGAGCAATCAC
>JAZSOY010000102.1:0-1821 GCA_045537155.1 Acutalibacteraceae bacterium | reverse complement strand
CACGCAAATTCTGGCGGATTTTTTAACCATTCAAGAACATTTCGGCACACTGGCCGACAAAAAGTTAATGTATCTGGGCGATGCGCGGTACAATATGGGCAATTCCCTGATGGTAGGTTGTGCTAAGATGGGGATGCAGTTTACGGCGTGTGCGCCGCGGGCGTATTTCCCCGACCAAGCGCTGATTACCACCTGCGAAGCCATTGCCGCCGAAACCGGTGCCACGTTGTCCTTTGAGGAAGACCCGTTGGTCGCCACGCAAGGCGCGGATATACTGTACACCGATGTGTGGGTGTCCATGGGTGAACCCAATGAGGTGTGGCAGGAACGCATTGAGGCGCTCTCCCCCTATCGTATCACCAAAGACTTGATGGACAACGCCGGTCCGCAATGTCGGTTTATGCACTGTCTGCCGGCATTTCACGACCTCAAAACCACCGTCGGCAAACAAATTTACGATACGTTCGGGTTGACGTGTATGGAGGTCACCGACGAGGTGTTTGAGAGCGCGCAGTCGCTGGTATTTGACGAAGCCGAAACCCGGAAGCACACCATCAAAGCCGTCATGGCCGCCACATTATAAGAATAATCACACACAACGCCCAAGCGATGACTCGCTTGGGCGTTGTTTTGAAAAGGATTATTTGCCGCAATTTTTGTCAAACGACGGATTGCAGGCGTAGAAATTCTTGCTGTTGAGACGCTCGGTGGTGAGTTGCAATCCCTCGCCAGAACAACAATGGTGAAATGCTTTTGCGACGTCATTTATTTTATATTTTCCACTTGATTTCAATGCTTTCTTTTGAGGCGGTTATGCGCTCTATCAGGCAGTCAACCACCGTGATTTTGTCGCTCACCGTAAGCTTATCCCAATGCTCAAAATATCCGCTAATTTCTCCCACATCGTTTGTATGGTTATTGTCAAGTGATAAAATCTCAGCTCCGAGTTCTTTCTTCTCGGCATCGAGCTCGGCAACACGGTTGTTTATGTACTGCATTACCGTATCATTTGCCGAAGCGATTTTTTCGAGCAAAGAGGATATTTCTTTATCAATCTCTTCTATGCGTGTTTTAAGTTTAATAACTTGCAGGTTACAGCCATCCTGCTTTTTCTTTGACAGTGTCTGAAACTCCGCTAATTTTTTCTGCATTTCTTTGAATACAATGTCATCCACAACATCTGCGTCCAGTGAGCCAAAGTTACATCCACCGGCGTGATATTTGTTTGTGCAGAGATAATAGCGGTTATCGGACTTAGTTTTGCATTTATAAATCTTAGCGGTTAAAGCATATCCACAACTTGCACATTTGATTTTACCTGCAAGCCAAGTAGCTTTTGCCTTGATGGGCCGCGCAACACTTTGATTGTTTAAGCACTTGGAACGGCATTTAATCCATGTTGCTGAATCGACGAGCCCCTCGTGGGGAGCCAAAACCAATGTGTGTCCTACTAAGGATATAGTTTTTCGTTTAAGATTATCGCCCGAATAAAGATACGCTCCGTTTATACCGATAAAATCACTTGGGGTATTGACAATATTTGTGCCTTGCGCTTTAAAAAATTCATAAAGCTGATAATCGGCTTTTACATATGCGGGGTTGATTACCACATCACGCAATCGGCTCCTATTAAAGAGTTTACCATCACGCTTTCGTATGCCGTGCTCTTCCAAATAGCGCATAACATCACCGAACGAGGTTTGAGGCTTTGAATACATTGAAAAAATCAATCTAATAACTTCTGCTTCTTCCTCGATTGGCTTATACATTTTTGTTCGTATTCCGTCTATGGTTGTTTCAACCAGTTCAAACCCAAACGGT
>JAZSOY010000077.1:0-4370 GCA_045537155.1 Acutalibacteraceae bacterium | reverse complement strand
AATGCGATTGCGGAAGCAGCTAACATCATCAACCAGATTTACGATATCGATATTCCGGTGATTGGTAATAGTAAAACTACTTATAATGTCGGTTCCATATCCGGTGGCACATCCATCAATACGATTGCACAAAATGCTACCTTTTTATGTGAATACCGTTCGGATACGATTCAGTGTCTGGATATCATGCGTCAAAGATTTGAAACCATTTTTGAAAATGCAAAAAATGAGTCTGTGCACGTTGCGGTTAAACTCATCGGTGAGCGTCCTTGTATGCAGGATATGGATACCGGCCGTATTGATAAACTGTATATCACCTGCAAAAGCATTGTGGAAAGTGTCACTGGTCAGACGGTCAAACCTATCTCAAGTTCCACCGATTGTAATATCCCCCTTTCTTTGGGAATACCGTCAATATGTGTTGGTGTCTGTGATGGTGGCGGACGCCACACCACGGAGGAATGGCTGAGAACCTCTTCTTTACCGCAAGGGTTGGAAGTCGGTATTCGCACAATGATTGCTTTAACACGGGAATAAAAAGAAAAGCCACTGCTTTTTACGCAGTGGCTTGAATTTTCTTATTAAACAACATCGAAAATTAGGAAATTTTTAATTGCAAGCGGAATTTATCGGAAATCATCGCTATAAACTCGGAATTGGTCGGCTTGCCACGACCGTTATGTATGGTATATCCAAAATACGAATTGAGAACATCGACATCACCGCGGTCCCACGCCACTTCAATCGCATGACGAATGGCACGCTCCACACGTGATGAGGTTGTACCATGTTTTTTCGCCACCGCAGGATACAATCGCTTCGTGACGGCGTTAATGATTTCTTCGTCTGCAATCGCCATTAAAATGGAATCGCGTAAATACTGGTAACCCTTAATATGTGCCGGTACACCGATTTGGTGAATAATCTCCGTGACACGCATTTCTAAAGACGAATCGGTTTCCTGTCCGTTTCGCCGCGCAAACATACTCATCGTGCCGGATGTGGTTGTCAACGACAAAATACGGCTTGCCATTTCATCCGCATCAAATGGTTTCAGAAAATAATACGATGCCCCGGCTTGAATCGCCTCTCGCTCTAAATTGCTGTTGTCAAAACCGGACATCACCATAAATTGCGGTGGATTTGGTAGGTTTAACGCTTTGACATTGTTCATTACACCAATGGCGTCCAAGCGTGGTAAAAAGAAATCCATAATTACGACATCAGGTTTCTTTTGCGCAATTGCCTCTACAACACGTTTCCCGTCTTTCTCAACGATTTGAACATCCAATCCGTGTACCCGCATACGATTGGCGCAAGGTATCCCGAATGTGTCACTGTTGTCTGCCAACAGCACTTTTATCAGCTTGTCCACTCTAACTTTACCTCCCTGTATTCTTTGCCGGCACTACAAGATTACCATATTCTGGAAAATATTTCAAGACTCTGACAAATAATTTTTTATCTTTGTGCAAAACAACGAAAAATAAAGCACAAGATGGAGTTTACAAGGAATTTTCCATAGTTTTTTATCTTTTGACAAGGGATATTTTGTCGTTTTATGGTGCTTTTTTCAACCTTTCTTATAAGCTTGTTTGTTGCGGTAGAAATCATTTTGTTTTTGCCCTTCCCTTTTATAAGAAAGTTACTTATCCTGTCTGATAATCCACCTTGTTGTCGGGAATACCGTATAATATGCGCCGTTTATTTTGGGTGGAGGTGGATAGTATATGAAAACGTCTTGGCTAAAAACCTTGAAAAATGTATCGTTGGTGCTGATTGGCACGATAATTTTAGCATTCGGTACGGCTTTGTTTATCTTGCCATTTGATTTGGTGGTAGGCGGTATCTCCGGTCTTGCCATTATTGTTCACAAATTGTTGCCGGCCGGGCTTGTCAGTATAGACTTGCTCATTACTATCTTTATCTGGACGTTATTCGTTATCGGCTGGATTTTTTTGGGTAAGTCCTTTGCCATAAAAACCTTGATTTCCACTATCGTATATCCCAGTGGTATTTCCCTGTTCAATCAACTGGTAAGTTCGAATGTTTTCGGAGGGATTTTTAACATCCATCAAACCGCACACGCCGAAACCGCTG
The DNA here is from genome assembly GCA_045537155.1 of Acutalibacteraceae bacterium. Taxonomy (GTDB): domain Bacteria; phylum Bacillota; class Clostridia; order Oscillospirales; family Acutalibacteraceae; genus RGIG3009. The sequence continues at coordinate 2,270 of JAZSOY010000077.1, read as the reverse complement.
TGTTGTTGGCGGCGCTGTTCGGCGGTGTGCTTATCGGAACCGGTTGTGCTTTGACGTTTCTCGGCGGCGGCTCAACCGGCGGTATGGATATTTTGGTATTTTTGATTTGCAAGATATTTAAGCGGTTACGAAGTTCGGTTGTTATTTTTTGTATGGATGCCGCTACTATCCTGCTCGGTTTATTCGTTTTACAGGATTTGGTGATTTCGTTGTTGGGTATTACCTCGGCGTTTATCAGTGCTTTTGTAGTGGATAAATTGTTTCTTGGTGGCTCACAGGCTTTTATCGGACAAATCATTTCTGAAAAATACGAGGATATTAACCGTTCCATTGCCGAAAAACTGGGGCGTACCACCAGTATCATTGATATGGAAGGCGGCTACACGCATCAACACAAAAAGCTATTGATGGTATCGTTTTCGATGAATCAATATCATGAATTGATTCATATTGTTAATCACTATGACCGTTCGGCGTTTGTTACCGTACATCGCGCTCATGAGGTTTATGGATTGGATTGGACATGGATCTTGGAGAACAAGACGTAAACAACGAATCATAGCTATTAACGGTTCATGCTCTGTCTTGATTTTTATGTCATTATGCGCTATACTAACCTTCGGAGTTGATGAACGCTTTGAAAACCGAAAAACGTATTTTAATTGCCTTTTTACTCAATTTAATATTTGCGATTGTGGAATTCATCGGTGGTTTGTTCACCGGCAGTATTGCCATTATTTCCGATGCTGTACACGATTTTGGTGACAGCATCAGTATCGGCGCATCGTATTTTCTGGAAAAAATCAGCAACAAAGCGCCGGACAACCGCTATACATACGGCTATCGACGGTACTCTGTGTTGGGTAGTATTCTGACTACCTTTATTTTACTATTCGGTTCCGCGGTCGTTATCTATAATGCGGTGTATCGATTGTTGCATCCGGTCAATATTCACTACGATGGGATGCTTTTTTTGGCGGTGGTCGGTACGATTATCAATCTGGCAGCTGCTTTTTTTACACATGGCGGCGGTTCACTCAACCAACGGTCGGTTAATCTGCATATGCTAGAGGATGTCTTAGGTTGGATTGTGGTGCTCATCGGTTCTCTGGTGATGAAATTCACAAACTGGGTATTTGTCGATAGTGTCATGTCGTTGGCCGTGGCGGTCTTTATTTTGTTCAATGCATTGAAAACGCTCAAAACGGTATTGGATATTTTTTTGGAAAAAACGCCGGATGATATCCATATTCCTGAACTGACCGAACATCTGTTACACATCGACGGCGTCACGGATGTACATCATTTTCACATCCGCAGTATTGATGGATACAACAAATATGCTACGTTGCACGTCGTTTCCACCGGTGAGTTTGCCACGATAAAACAAGCGGTAAAAGCGGAATTGGCTGAACATGGTATTGCCCATACCACAGTTGAGATGGAACAGACGGATGAGCATTGTTGTGAAACCATGTGCATCGTGCCGGACAGCGAAGAACATGCTCACACGCATTCCCATCATCACCATTAAAACAACCGCACCACCCTACCGACAATATCGGTCAAGTGGTGCGGTTGTTTGATGTGTTTACGATGCTTGTTTTTGCTCTATAGCGATATCTGCCGCGGTTTTTAACATATTCTCAGCAAAAATGGCGTAGCCCTTGGTGGGGTCGTTGACAAAAACATGCGTAACCGCACCGACTAGTTTCCCATTTTGTACAATGGGTGAACCCGACATTCCCTGCACGATACCGCCGGTTTCCGATAATAAACGTTCATCGGTGATTTGGATGACCATATTACGAACCGCATTGTTGTCGTGATGGCGTACTTGTGTAATACGCACATTGTACCATTGTGGCTGTGTACCACGTATCGTTGTGAAGATGCGTGCATCCCCCACACAAATATCTTGCTTTAACATAATTTCAATCGCTGAACCGGACATCGTATTCCCATAAGAACGCGCGTACACGCCGTTTTCTCCGTTGGTCAATAATTGTCCGTAACTGCCTGACAAAAATCCACCACGTAGTTCTCCGGGAACACCAGACTCACTTCTGGTGACACTATAAATACGTGCCGGCACCAGTTCACCGGAAGCAATCGGAATGACCTCGCCGGTATCGACATCACACACCGCATGTCCCAAACCGGCGAATACATTGGTTTGTGGGTCATAAAAAGTCAACGTACCAATACCGGCTGAACTGTCCCGTACCCAGATGCCGGCTTTGTAACATCCCTCACTTCGCGATTTTACC
>JAZSOY010000211.1:0-1564 GCA_045537155.1 Acutalibacteraceae bacterium | reverse complement strand
TGATTACGGCAAACCGGAAGTTCGCAGTTTTCTTATTTCCAATGCGCTGTTTTGGTTGGAAAAATACCACATTGACGGATTGCGTGTCGATGCGGTGGCGTCCATGTTGTATCTGGATTACGACCGTCCGGATGGCGAATGGGTGACCAACGGTTACGGAGGCCATGAGAATCTGGATGCGGTGGCGTTTTTACAAGACCTCAACACGGCGGTGTTTGCTGCGTTTCCGCATGCGCTGATGATTGCGGAGGAATCGACGGCGTGGCCGATGGTGTCGCGTCCGGTCAACCACGGCGGTTTGGGATTCAATTTTAAGTGGAATATGGGTTGGATGAACGATATGTTACGGTATACGTCGCTGGACCCGGTATTTCGACAATATCATCACAACCTATTGACGTTCTCACTAATGTACGCCTTTTCGGAAAATTTTGTGTTGCCGATTTCACACGACGAGGTGGTACACGGTAAGGGCTCGTTGCTGAACAAGATGCCGGGTGACTACGAAGCTAAATTTGCCGGTTTGCGGGTGTTCTTGGCATATATGATAGCGCATCCCGGCAAGAAACTGACCTTTATGGGGACAGAATTCGGTCAGTTTGTTGAATGGAATTATCAGCAGGCACTGGATTGGATGTTATTGGATTATCCGATGCACCGCGCGTTGCATGAGTTTGTGCGTGCACTCAATCGGTTTTACCGTGCACAGCCTGCCTTGTGGCAGCAGGACACCTCGTGGGATGGCTTTCGCTGGGTGATACCCGACGATACGTCGCAAAGTGTGCTTGCGTTTCGTCGCATCGACCGACGCGGCAACGAATTGCTGGTGGTATGCAATTTCACACCGGTGGAACGCACCGACTATCGTATCGGGTTGCCGGTATATGGCATATATGAGCAGGTCTTCGGTACGCAGAGTGAGCCAACGTTGGATGGCACAAGTATGACTGTGCGCGCCGAGCGTGTGCCGATACACGGACTGGACCAATCGGCATTGTTTACGTTACCGCCGTTGTCGGCACAGTTCTTCCGATTGCGTCGACGGTTCCCACAACGGAAAGAAAAAGCAACCGAGAACAAATGATAACCATGGAGGGCTTTGAACTATGTTTCGCAAGCAAAACTGTGTCGCTATGCTGTTGGCAGGTGGGCAAGGAAGCCGTTTGTACGCCTTGACCAAACACGTTGCCAAACCGGCAGTCCCGTACGGCGGTAAATACCGTATCATTGATTTCCCCTTGTCCAACTGTGTCAATTCTGGCATCGAAACGGTGGGGGTGCTTACGCAGTACCAACCGTTGGAATTGAACGATTATATCGGTTCGGGACAACCGTGGGATTTGGACCGTATGGATGCCGGCGTGCACGTACTGCCGCCGTACCAACGTAACAAGGGCGCGGATTGGTACAAAGGCACCGCCAACGCCATTTATCAAAATATGCGGTTTATTGAACGGTACGACCCCGAGTACGTGTTGGTGCTGTCCGGGGACCATATTTATAAGATGGACTATTCCAAAATGATTGCTGAGCACAAGAAAAATCAAGCCGATTGTACCATTGC
>JAZSOY010000229.1:0-3067 GCA_045537155.1 Acutalibacteraceae bacterium | reverse complement strand
CGTGCCGGTTATGGTGTGGCGATGGCGACGTCCAAACCCGAAATGTACGCCTGCCGTTTAATGCAACACTTCGGTCTGCGTGAGCATTTTACGTGTATTGCCGGCAGTGATATGGCAGAACAACGTGCCGACAAAACAGCGGTGATACGGCACGCGATGGCGCGAGAGGGGATTACCGTTCCCACCGAAGCCGTGATGATTGGGGACCGCCGCTTTGACATCGAGAGTGGCAAGGCGTTGGGTATGCACACCGTCGGTGTGTTGTACGGTTACGGCAGTCGAGAGGAATTGACCGCCGCCGGTGCCGATAGGTTGGTGGACACCCCTGCGGCGTTACGTGACTACATTCTATCATAGATAGGGTAGTCACTTGCAAGTCACCCCATAAAAAGTTTTTTCCGCTTGCTGCCGCCGTTTTTGTCGCTTTTGTGCAATGCGGCACGGTCACTTAACAGTCACCTTATTAGAAAGAGCCTATCCGCTGTTTGGCAGATAGGCTCCTTTTTGTGCGCTCGACAAGGTCAAGCCGTGGTGTCACCCGATGCGCGGATTGCAAGGGGAAAGGGCACACCGAAAACCCACTTTTCCCCCAAATGTGGAAAACTGCCTTTTTCGGCTCGTTTTTGGCAGCTAAATGCGCGCGCGCGTCGGATACAAACACGGATTGGATTGGATACGGATTGGATTCAGTGCAACAATCTGCAACAATCTGTTACAATTTGTTACAAACTGTTGCAGACAAAGTTATTCACATTTTTCCACAACTTTCCACTGTTTTTTCCACAAAACAGTTTGTTGCATTAGGATTTCTTTTTGGTGTCCAGCCGTTCACGCAGACGGTTGTACAACACCATTCCCAACAGACTGACCGCGCCGGTGATGACAAATAACAAGAGCGCGGCCGGATAATCTTTTTGCTGAATGAGGTTGCCGCCGATGGTGGAGGACACCACCGAGGGAATCCGCGCCAACAGAGTAATCACCAAAAATTCGTGCAACCGCAAGCGTGTCAACCCGACAAAATAGGTAAACACATCTTTCGGCGTACCGGGAATAAAATACAGTAAAAACACCAGTCGTTTGAGACGTTTTTCACTGTTAATGAACCAGAGTTGATTGATTTTGTCGGGGGAGATAAACAAGGAAACCATACGGACGCCCAGTCGTTTTACCAACAAGAAAATGACCGTCGATGCCAGGGCGATGCCGCCCAGACACAACAACGTGCCTTCCACGGCGCCGAACGTGTACCCGATACCGATTTCCACCACTTCACCGGGAATGAACGATACCACCACTTGCAGCACTTGAATTCCCAGCGCCACCAAGCGACCGGTCCAACCGTAATTTTCCACCAACGTTTTGAACGATTCCGGATTATCGCCAAAAGCGGCAAAGCGTTTCCACAACACCACGGTCAACCAAGTAAAGACGGCGATGGCGATGAGCAAAGAGATGATGGCAAAAATGCGTCGCGTTCGCAAGGAACGGTCGGTATGGACAGAAGAGGGCATAACAAATACCTCCGAGGCAGATGGTTGAGATTAGTGTACCACACTTGTCAGAAAAAAGCAAAAAATTTCAAAAAAACAGAGGGAAAACAATAAAAACCTTGAAGGTATGCCGATTGTCTGCTATAATATATTCTGGACTGTTATAAGAAGGGAAGCGAAAGTATGAAAGTGACTTTGTTGACGCATACCCCTCTGCCGGAACACACGGTGGCAGCCGCCGCACGGTTGTGTTATTCGCCGGCAACGATTGATGACATTTGTGAGGCGTTGACTGAGGAGAAAACGGCCCAGTTTGTGGATATGTTGGCGGAAATCGGGCACGAAAGCCCCATTGAACACGCCTCGTTTACCTTTGGGGTGGAGGGTGTGTCGCGCTCGTTGTTGGCGCAGTTGACGCGCCATCGGATTGCCTCGTACAGCGTGCAGAGTCAGCGGTATGTGGCGGAATCACATTTTGAGTATGTGTTGCCGCCGGAAATTGCCGCTATCCCCGAAGCCGAGGCGCGGTATCGTCAGGCGATGGAGGAGGACCAACAGCATTATGAGGCATTAACCGCCCTGTTAGCGGACAAGCATCGTCATGCGTTTTTGGCGTCGGGTATGTCGGACAAAGCCGCCGCCCGTGCCGCCGAAAAGAAAGCCATTGAGGATGCGCGGTTTGTGTTGCCGAATGCGTGTACCACCAAGTTGATTGTCACGATGAATGCGCGTAGTTTGCTTAACTTCTTCCGTCATCGCTGTTGCAACCGTGCTCAGTGGGAAATCCGCGAATTGGCGGAACAGATGCTGGAGCAATGTATGGCGGCGGCGCCGCATTTGTTCAAACACGCCGGCCCGCCTTGTGTGGTCGGTGCCTGTCCGGAAGGCAAAATGAGTTGCGGTGAAGCGGCCGCGATACGCGCGAAATACCGTCGCATCAAAGGAGAGGAATAATCCTATGAGTTTGATTGTGCTCGATGGTTTGGACGGCAGCGGAAAATCCACGCAACTGGCACGGCTGGACGCGTATTTTCGTGCGAACGGCACACACTATCGTCAGATTAGTTTCCCCGATTATGAGCAACTGTCCTCGGCGCTGGTAAAAATGTATCTCGGCGGCGAGTTTGGCGGTTCGCCGGAGGCGGTGAATGCGTATGCCGCCTCGTCGTTTTACGCGGTGGACCGGTATGCGAGTTATAAAACGTGTTGGCAGGCGGATTACGAATCCGGTGCGCTGATTTTGGCGGCGCGGTACACCACCTCCAACGCCATTCACCAGATGGGCAAATTGCCGCGTGAAGAATGGGACAACTATCTCGCGTGGTTAGAGCATTACGAATACACACTACTCGGCTTGCCGCGTCCCGACCGCGTGTTGTTTTTGGATATGCCGTTGGCGATTTCGCAGGCGCTGCTGATGGCGCGTTACGAGGGTGACAGCGAAAAGCGGGATATTCATGAGCGCGATTTGCAGTATTTGAAAACCTGCCGTGAGAGTGCGTTATATGCCGCCGAGCGGTTGGGTTGGACCGTCATCACCTGCGGCAAAGACGGACAACCGTTGAAGTCGGAGG
>JAZSOY010000053.1:0-5191 GCA_045537155.1 Acutalibacteraceae bacterium | reverse complement strand
GCCAACATTACTTGATGCAGTTCGTAATAGGCACCTCCATCCCCAATGGCACCATCGGTTTCGGAAATACATCCGGTAGCAAAAAACACTTTGTTTACACGATACAATCGTGCCATCTCCACCGCCTCGCTGCCACAAGTCATACTCGGCGGCTCATGAATACGACCGCCGAGCACAAACACAGAAACGCCGTTTTCGCTGAGATAGCCGGCCAAAAACAAATTGTTAGTCCATACTCTCAAGCGCTTTTTTTCCACCAAATACGGCGCCATACATTGTGTGGTCGTGGTTCCGTCAATGAACAAGCAATCACCATCGTCAACCAATTCCGCCGCGGCACGGGCAATGTGTTCTTTGGCCAGATGTCGTTTGTGTTTTCGGAAGGCGAGCGGCACTCCTCGGTCGCGAATCAACTCCACCCCACCGTAACTGCGTCGCACCAATCCTCGTTTTTGCAACACATTCAAATCGCGATTGATGGTTGCGGAACTATAGTGCAATTCTTGGATGAGATATGTCACCGTCACATATTGATATTGTTGTAACACCGACAATATCCTGTCTTGTCTTTCTTTTGGGTACATGCCACCACCTCTTTCAATGAGAAATGTTGAGAATTTGTCTATTTTCCTAACATACTTGCGAAAAGTTGCACGTTTCGCTATCATTATAGCGGTAGTTGCCTGCTGTGTCAAATGTAAGAAACGAGGATGCGTATGAAAGACCTAACAACCGGTAATCTCAGTCGGAATTTTCTGTGGTTTGCGATTCCCTGCATTTTGTCGGGCATACTCTCACAAGCCTACTCGTTGATTAACACGGTCATCATCGGGCAGTTTTTAGGAGAAACCAGTTTAGGTGCCATCGGCGCTACCTCCGGATTTATGTCGATGATAGAATCACCATTCTGGGGGTTTGGTACCGGAGCCGCTATTTATATCGCTCGTTTATTTGGCGCGGGCGATAATCGACTCCTGCGCGACACGATATTCTCCACCGTCATTGTAGAAAGTCTTGCCGCTGTGCTCATTAGTGCACTTTGTATTGTCTTTTGCCAACCGTTGCTGGAACTCTTGTGCGTACACCCTTCGCTTCGCAAGGAGGCCGGTCTTTATTTATGCATTATCATCGCCGGTTTATGCACACGGAATATTGGTTGGGTCGGCGGCTATATTATGCACGCCTTGGGAATTTCCTCTTTCCCCCTTTATGTGTCCATTCTGTCCAATATCATTCATCTTATCGGTAATATTCTTGCCGTCACCGTATTGGACTGGGGGATTACCGGTGTGGCAATGTCAACGGTGCTGACCTCACTCTGTACTTCAACCATATACCTCATTAAATTAAAAGGGATTGTGTGTGATTTTCCCGTATCGGATTATCGCTTTTCTATGAAAGGATTTTTCCGAAAAACATTGCCTTATGCCCTGCCTTGCATGTTTCAACAAGGCGTGATGTATCTTTCTTCTGCATTGGTTTCACCACTGGTAAATACCATCGGCAGTTCCGCATCGGCATCGTATGTCGTGGTACAGCGAGTGTATGGTTTGAACGCCCACATTTATCAAGACTCATCCAAAGTGTTTTCAAACTATACCTCACAATGTGTCGGGCAACGGCAATATGCCAATCTTCGTCGCGGGCTTTGGATTTGTTTGCGACAATCGTTTGCGTTTGTGTTACCGGTATTGTTGGTATGTATCCTCTCTCCCGAAACGATAACAACCTTGTTTTTCAAAGAGAATGCCACGCAAGAGAGTATCACGTTTTCGATATTGTTTATCCGTTTCTATCTCCCCTTCATATTGTTCAACCTACTCAACAACCTCTTCCACGCACTGTTTAAGGGATTAAAATCCACAAAATTGTTGGTATTTTCCTCCACTTTGGGTTCGGCGGTCCGTATCGCTGCCACTTTTATGTTAACGCCGTTCTTTGGCATCCACGGCATCTATGCCGGTTGGGCTGCTTCATGGGTGATTGAAGCACTGGTATCACTCGTGATTTTCTTTTCCAACCGATGGCAACCGCCGGAGATGCGTGCAGCATTATCCAAAAAGACAGCATAAAAAAGCGGTGGGAAAAACCCACCGCTTTTTCACGCGATTTTATTTTGCCGTACGGCGCACCGCTGTAATGATGCGCTCGGTAACCGGTGCCAACACCACATTTAATCCAAATTCAATCAAAAAGTTGACACCGACCAAACCAAAGAATATGTAATACACCGTGTCTTGTCCTGCCGCCCAAGCAATCAGCGTGTCACGGAATAAGAACCACATCGCCGTAACAAACAATCCCGTGTTGACTATAGGCACCACCACCGCGGCGGTAAACACGCCCAACACCGGCTTTTGTATCCGCTGAAACAGTGTCCCCACAGCCCCACCAACAGCGCCGGCTGCCACGCCCTTGACCAAACACACCAGAGCAGTCAGCCAAGGATTAACATTCCAAAGAACATTACCACCCACGTCCATACCGGTGATGCATCCGATAATCACCACTACGCTAAATACCAAACCCAGCAAAGCGCCGGAACGTGCACCGAACAGTACACCACCGACGACAATGGGAATCAGTACCAGCGACAAATTGAATGTGCCGATTTTGATGCTGTAACTCATCAACTGCAACACCACAATCAGCGCCGCCAGAATGGACAATTGCGTCAGACGAACCGTTGTTTTTGATACCATTGATAAACACTCCTTGCTGCTGCTTCCGTACGGAATGCAACGCATTTTTTATATAAAAGCCGTCCTCAAGGACGGTTTTTATTATAGATAAGGCGTAAGCCATCCAGCAATAACCGACCGTCGTATACGGTGGTTCGACGACAGACATTGGCAATTTCCCGTCCCAGCCCACCGGTGACAATCACCGTAGCCGATACACCCAATTCCTGCTCAATACGCTCAGAAAGCACCTCCATCATCGCCGCGGTTCCGTAAACCGCACCGGAACGCAGCGAATCCGTGGTATTGGTACCAATCACGCACTCCGGAGCCGTAATATGCACACGCGGCAACAGCGAGGCTGTACTAATTAAAGAATCCAGTGACGTCGATACCCCCGGCATAATCGCACCACCGCGGAAGGCTCCCTCTCCGTCAATCGCCGAAACGGTCGTTGCGGTTCCCAGGTCCCACACGATACACGGTGCACCGTATTTTTGCACAGCGGCTACAGCGCCAACCAACAAATCGGCACCCAACTGTGCCGGATTGTCAATGCGAATATTGATGCCGGTTTTTATGCCGGGACCAACTTGCAACGGCCGAATCCCGATGATGCGTTGTACTGCATTGCAGAGAACCGCATCCAGTCCGGGAACAACGGAACTGAGAATGGCACCGTCGATGGCAGTCGATTCTATGTGATACAACTGTAACACCGAGAGCAATTCTACCGCATATTGGTCAGCGGTACGCGACCGATTGGTCGCCATACGGCACTCGCACACCAATTCTTCTCCGTCAAAAACGCCAATCGTAATGTTGGTATTTCCTAAATCAATTGTCAGTAGCATACACGGAATCCTCCTCCGTACGATGAGCAATGATATACCGCGGACGGTTTTTTACTTCATCGTAAATACGCGCAATGTAGTGCCCGATAATTCCAAGGCTCACCATAATACAACCGCCAATCAGCAACAACAACAAGATAACGGTGGTAAAGCCCTCGACGGCGTTGCCCATAAAGAAGCGCACCAACGTTTGTATGGCCAAAACCACCACACAAATCAGCAACACACCACCCAATGCCGTCACAATGTTTAGCGGAGCAGTGGTAAACGAAGTGATATTATTCACCGCATACTTGGTCAATTGAGTAATAGACCATTTGGAAGAGCCATTGGCGCGGTCGGCCACCTCAAATTCCACCGTTGTCGTGCGGAAACCAGCCCAAAACGACAGGGCGCGGAAAAACGTATCCCGTTCGGTCAACGCATTCAACGCATCGACCACCTTGCGGTCCAATAATTTGAAGTCGGACGAGGCTTGCATATCCATCCCCACCGCTTTACCGACCAAGCCATAAAACAACCGAGCGCAAACACCGTGAGAAGCGTGTTCTTTTCCGCGGCTGGCTTTTTTGCCCTCGACCACCTCGTAGCCTTGTTTCCAGTAATCAATCATTTGCGGAATGACTTCCGGTGGAAACTGCATATCACAATCCGTAACAACACACGCGTCACCTTTCGCCTCACGCAAACCGGCAAAAATCGCGGCTTCTTTTCCGAAATTACGGCTGAACGAAACGCCGCGTACCGATGAATGACGGGCGGCTTCTTGGCAAATCAACGCATACGTATTGTCACGCGAGCCATCGTCGACAAACACCAACTCATACGGCAACCCCACACCGTCCAACACGTTGGTCAGACGTGCAGTGGCCAAGGCGATATTGGTTTCCTCATTATAGGCAGGAATCACCACAGACAGCAGACTCATCCGCGCATTCTCCTTTTGGTTCAATACTCTCGGCGCAGGGCACGTTCCGCTTCACGCCGCATATCGCGTTTGGCGGCATCCTCGCGCTTATCGTACAACTTTTTACCTCGACACAATCCCAACTGCACCTTGACGCGTGAACCTTTGAAATAGAGGGATAACGGAATCAACGTTAACCCTTGTTGTTGCTTTAACAACCCATACAACCGAAAAATCTCACGTCGATGCATTAACAAACGACGAGGCCGTGTCGGCTCGCGATTAAAAATATTCCCTTGCTCATAGGGACTGATGTGCATTCCCTTGACAAACAATTCCCCATTGTCAACGGCACACCATGCGTCTTTTAAGTTGACAGAACCGCGGCGCAGCGATTTTACTTCTGTTCCGCACAGTTCGATACCGGCTTCCATCGATTCTTCAACAAAGTAGTCGTGGAAGGCTTTGCGATTTTCAGCAATGGTCTTGGTAGCGCGCTTGTCACCTGCCACGACAACTCCTCCTTGTACTTACAATTCACTACGTCCCTCCAACGAACGACGCAACGTCACCTCATCGGCATATTCCAAATCGCCACCCATCGGAATGCCATACGCCAAACGCGTAATTTTCACGCCAAAGGGGCGCAGCAGCTTGCCCAAATACATCGCCGTGGCCTCACCCTCAACCGTGGGGTTAGTTGCCATAATAATCTCCGCAACATCTTCCTTGAAGTCGGATCGTAGCCA
>JAZSOY010000176.1:0-22466 GCA_045537155.1 Acutalibacteraceae bacterium | reverse complement strand
CCTCCGACTTCTTTCGGGACGCTTTGTGATTGGTAAAGACCGTTTCCATTTACAAACTTTTTCCTCGGCTGTCAACGTGAATTCTGTCTTCGACCACGCCGTTACGCACCAGATAAATCGAATTATTCAAGTTAATTGTCGTGCAGCAATGGCCGGGAATCAACCGCAATTTATCGCCGATTTTGTTATGATGCGCGCAATAGATTGCGCAATGTTCCTCGCTCATCTCCACGGCTTCCGTCGGAAAATCAACAAACACCGGATTGCCTTGGTCCACCCCCAAGGATTTCATACCGGCATCACAGACCAAGCGTTTTTCTCCGATGCTCATCACCGTGGTCAGCATATACAAACTGTGCTGAAAGCCGGCTCCCACCCTATCGTATGCGGCATCCATAAACAAATACGTACCTGCTTGGATTTCCGTGTACACGGTATCGGGCTTTCGCAGTTCAATGGTACCGGTACTGGCGCCACTGATTTCATTGACAGTCACGCCGTTTTCTTTCAGGAACGCCACCAACTCAACCAATTTCTGCTCGCCGTTTGCTGCTTCTCGCGCACGAATCGTGGTGTCCTCTTCATGTGACAAATGCCCTGCGTAAGATTGGATGCCCTCAAACACCAAATTGGGTTGTTGTTGGATAAGCGTCGCCAACTCCAATACCGTCGCGTTGTCCGTCACACCGCAACGATTCATCCCGATTTCATATTCAATCAGGCAATATAAGGTGTTGCCGTAATATTCAGCGGCGCGTTGCAATGCCAAGATATTGGCTTCATTATCCACACAAACGCTCAGCTTACAACAACCGGCCAGATACCCTAAACGCATCACCTTGGACGGCTCGACAATCTGGTTGGCGATTAACACGTCTTGAATACCGGACAGAATCAAATCTTCCGCTTCGCTGACTTTCGCACAGGTAATGCCTTTGGCGCCTGCCGCAATTTGCTTGTGTGCAATCACGGTACTTTTATGGGATTTATAATGCGGCCGCAATTGGCATCCCATCGCTTCCACCAATTGTGTTGCCTTGGCTTGGTTTGCCTCCAACGCGTCCAGGTCAATTATCAATGCCGGCGTTTCTATGTTGTGAATCTTCATACTTGCACCATCCTCGGTATCCTCATAATGGCTATATTATATCGCCCTTATTTCAAAAATACAAGTACCTGTGGTGTGTAATTTGACAAGTGTGCAAAATTTAGGTATTATAACTTGAGAATAGCCAAGGTTTGCACGATTTGGAATACAAGGAGGCGCCCATGCAACCCATCTCATACGAAAGACAAAACGATACGCTTGTGCCGCTTATGGTAACCAAAGGAAATCATACCACACCGGTTTGGATGCAACAGCACTGGCAGGACGGTGAATATGCCCCCTTTATACGGAACAACGGTTGCGGTCATTGCTGCACAACGATGGCGGCCAGACTGCGAGGGGTAACGGATTTAACGCCCTATACCGAGTTTGAACTTTGCCGCGCCCTGTGGGGTGCTCCTCAGGAAAGGCTGGGCAGACAAGAGCAGCCGTTTTTATCGGTCAGTGGCATCGTCAAGGTGTTGTCGCATCTGGGTATAACGGCAAACTACTATGGCGTGGAACGCCCCGAAACCGCGTTGGCAGAGATAATTTCCGCACTTCAAGAAGATAAACTGGTGATTTTTTGGTCACACCCGCGCGAGGGACGCGCCAATGCGTTTTCGACGGGTGACCATTATGTTCTGTTTATCGGTATGGACAACAACCGGGTGGTAACGCTGAACAGTTCGATAAACGCTGTGATGGATATTCCCGGCATACAATATGCCGATACTGAGCAAATTCTCGACGCGATGTGTCTCTCAACGCCGTTGGATTTCAACTGGGGAATCCTGCCGGAATGGCAGTTAGCGGCCGGTTATGTCATCGTTGAGTAGCCCATCATCCCTGCTCAATGAGCCAATAGGCTATACCATCAGCACCCCGAACACTCGGTAACGAGTGTTCGGGGTGCTGTGTTTTGTGCCGGGCCACACACTGCGTATCCCGTTTTGCATCTCACCCCATCCCCGTCCGACTTAGAAGATAAAGCGATTGGTAAAAGGGCGATTGAATTTATAGAGGATGAAACCGCCGGACAAAGCAAACGTAATGGTGACTACGAACTTGAGTGTGTTTCCGATTTCTACGATGGACATTTGCGTTAAATACGTACAAACCCAAATACAAATAGGATGCGAATAATACGTAAAATTTGCTAATGCCCTACACAATTTTGCAGCGGTACCACAGGCAGGCAACGGGTTATTGAATAAGATGGCGAGGGTACAGAACAGTAGCGGATACAACATCGTTGTCATAATAATATTGCTTTGTAATTTGGCTATGATGACAATCCGTATTTCAAGAAGATACAGGAGAATGCAGATAGCGTAGAGTAAGAAAACTTTTTTATTATGGAAATCGGGATACCTTTGCAAAAACAGATTCATAAAATATCCCAGCACAAAGAAAGGCAATCCCATAAAAATAACGCGACGGAAAAAGAAAAAACGCGGATGTGCTATGATATCACACAGGAGGGGAATTTTAACGGCGAGTTTGTTATACGCGCAACTAAAACACCCAAACAGATACAAGACGATGGTAAAGGGAGCGAAAAACTTCATAATTTTCAGTTTATAAACCACCGTCGTAATCGCTACCGAAAATATCAATGCCGGAAAAAACCATAAATGATACTCGCTACCGTTGATAAAATAGCTTTTGACAATATACCAACAGACTTGTTTACAAGAAAAGGAATGATGACACACCTGCTGCAATAGGTAGATAAGAAAATATACAATACTCCACAAAGAATACGTAACCAGGTGTTTGGTTAAATACCGGACAAAGATTTTTTTGTTGTCCATCAACGCTTTGATATAATAATATCCGGCAACAGCAAAAAAGAAAGGGACAGCTATGCGCGGTACAATTTCAGTAACACAATAACCGATGCGCGGACTCAAGTCCTGAAAAGGTTTCGTATGTATGGCTACCACTAAAATAGAAGAAATTAGTCTAAACATATCGATACTATTATTTCGCGACATAACTGTTCTATTTTCCACTTCTCTCACCCTTTTGCCGTGACAACCGCTTGATGGCATAACAAACGCCACTTTATGAAAAGTATAGACATTTTTCGTCTAAAAGTCAATAGAAAATTTTTGTCTAGAGTATACTATATATGGTGATGAGAATGAAACTCTCTTTTGGTGGAAAAGTTAGAAATCTGCGAGAAGATAGAGATTTGAATCAAACCCAGCTGGGAAAAGCGGTGGGTATGACCCAGCGCAAGCTGTCCTACATTGAATGCGGAAAATGTGAGCCAAGCGTGCAAGATATTGTGGAACTTTGCAAATTTTTCAATGTGTCTGCGGACTATCTTCTTGGTATAAATGAAAAATGACCTTACGTATCCGAGGATACGTAAGGTCATTTTTATTTCCCATTTTGAATCGCTGTGGGTCCTGCGACACGCAAAAGTGAGAATTACGAACTTAAAAAACGGTGTAGTGCTATCTTCCGTCGTTTATAACATTGAAAATTATATTTCGATTATGACTCCTGTACTAATTTGCCGGATATATGCTCAGGTGTCAATACTAACAATACTGTTCGATGCGCGTATTGTTCAATCTCATGTTGGATATAGGTATTGTCATGGATGAATTTATAACTCAGCTTTGTGGTAATATCAACAATTCTATCCAAGTCATCCACAATCTCTATATTCCCAAAAACAATGACACTTTTTATATTAAGTGCCCACTCCCCCTCCTTGCAGTAACCATTATCATAGGTGCAAAAAGATACTTTACTGTCTTTTTTCAACGCCTCTAATCGATGACCAACCTTTCCGCAGTGAAAATAAACTTTTCCATCTTCTTCGTTGTACCAGTGATTCATTGGCATGCCGTATGGATAATCGTTGTCACCGTTTACAGAAAGAATCCCTCTTTTTTCCGATTTAAGAATATGGATGCACTCTTCCATAGATAATTTTTGCTTTTTTCGGGTTAGTTCTCTGAACATGTAATGAACACCTCGTTTCGCCAAATTCCAATTGATTGATTCGATTATACCATTTTCATCTTCACAATTCAATGTATAGAAACATCCGCCCGAACTGCTTCGGACGGATTTTCTTTTTGCTTTATCAATCGAATTAAACAATAGTTTGCTTAAAACCACTTTATTTTATAAACTAAACCGCTTAATCCATGCCTTGTGCGTAAAGAGCCAAAGAGGTATATTGATAAACAGAAATGCAATTATAATGATGAATAGCATCGTTATTGAAGCTAAGAGCCGAACCTGAACCGATTCGCCATTACTAAAGTGGTTTAAATAAGCAATGACCGGGACAGAAAACAGCATGCAAGCAAGCATCTCAGCAACAAAGTCATTTGACTTCACTATGTAACAAAGCTCCTCACGAAAAGTAAATGTGTGCGTAAGTACATTATTGAGGTATTGGGAACGCTTTTTTTTACTGTTTCTTCGTAGCAGGTAAATAATCACAATTCCCAAGACAAATGGAACACCGAATAGTGCGATACGATAAGGTACTGTATGCGGAAATCCAGGAAATAGCATTGGATAACGCTTGGACAATTCACGCATGAGCAAGAAAAAACACGTATAAGAAAAACTTATTATTGCGAATAATACAACTGCCCAACTTATTTTCTTAAAAATGAGTTTTATAATAAAAATCACTACCTTTCTATACAATGATAGCGGTCTGTGTACAATACACAAAGGAGGAAAAGCTCAATAGCGCAGTAATTAGAGCGTAGTTTGTTCATTTATTACTGTATGGTTTGTTTTTCTGCCCATTTTCTTAAACGCAATGCTCATACCACAAGTAACATAAGCAAGCGCCTGCCCCCAGTTAGAAGGAATCAAGCACAAATTAGCAATATTTGTGACCACAGAATTAGCAACGAGGTATTGGCGGTCCATACGGCTTAGCAATACGCTATATAGTGGCGATGCAATTTTGATGATTGCAGGTAGAATAATCGCCAAACAACCAAAGATAATCAATTCAAGCCAAATGCTGCCCTTTTTATTACCGCAGCAAATAATTAACAGAGCCATACAAGCGGCGCGCAAGAAACAAAACAGGAAGGATAATAGCGGAAACCGTGGCAATGCTTCTATCAAATCTACAGGATATCCATAGAATTCGCGGGCAAACATACTCTGAAAAGGAATAGTAGCAAGTAGAAGTATCAGAGAGAACCCCACAAGCGCAACAGCTATAATCGCCATCATTCGAATGGTTTTGCACATAATAAAACCTCTTTTTTCTTTGCTATGCCCCTATCTGCATAGTATTTTTAATCATTATACCATTTTCTAAGGGTTTTGTAAATAAAAACCTCACCTATGCTTAGGTGGAATACTTTTGTTCTAAAATCTAACTACTTAGATTCTTTGACAGCAACCTGAGTTGCAGTACGCAAAACAGGGGAATTTTATAATGCCAAATCTTAAAAGCCTCTTAACAGTTTGTCTTTCAGGCTGTTCAAGACATCTTCTTCAATATGAATATATATACAATCTACACAGTTTCCTTGTATATCAAGTCGTACATTTTTCAACATACAATATCCCTGTTTTTGATATATGTAAAATTCATTTTCGCAAGATAATTACGTCATAAAATCACCTCAAATATAACATTAACACAAATTATCTTAAATATCAAGTACGCGAAGTATTTCAACTCTGTATTCCCCTATACTTATCCATAGAAATATCGAGCAAATGAAGTATAAGGTGATGATAATAATGAAATTAAATGAAGCGGTTGCGTACAGAATAAAGGAACTTTGCAAAGAGCGCGGAATAACACAATATCAATTATATCTAAAAACAGGCGTTCCGCAGTCAACTCTGAGTACAATTATGAAGTGTTCGTACCCCAGTATGAAGCTGAGAATACTATATGAAATTTGTGATGGCTTGGAAATAAGCCTTGAGGACTTTTTCGCTTCGGATGCATTTAAACGCGAAAATATAGAAGACTGTTAAATAGCAAAAAATCCGCCCGAACTGTTTCGGGCGGATTTTCTTTTTGCTTTATAATGTTACAGGACAAACCTTTTTATCGTCAAAGGGACAAATTTTTTATCCTCATTCCATCCCATTTTTTCTCGTTTTGACCCGCCCTTTTTCCATCTCTTTTTCTCCAACTCTTTCTCCGTACCCCTCATCATCGGGTCAAGCTTTATGAGACTTGCGGAGTGCAATTTGAGAGTTACAAGTGTTCAACTTTACTTCCGCATTTATTACAATAAATGCTATCTGGTAAGATTTGTGTTCCGCACTTACGACAAAATAATTTTTCTTCTATTAAAGGTAATTGTTTTTTGGTATTATATGAAATTTCTTTTTTTGCAATAATCTTTGTAAAAGCTTTTTTGCCTATTGGTAAGGTATAAAAAAATAAAAAACCTAAAACCAAAAAAGCTGCAAGAGAAATAAATATAGTAGTAGGATTGCCGTCCAAGATACCTTGTATAATGCCTACAATAGAAATTGCAATAAACATTCCTAGAAAGAAATATAAAAAATATCTTTTTAGAAATTCAATGTTATTTTCGCGATTTTTCTTTTTAGTTTCTTTTTTAAAAGTTTTCAGTTCTTCAACATATTGCATTTTCAATTTTGATAATTCGTCTTTTCGTTTTTCTTTATCAAATTCCTGCATTTGTGCTTTATGATAATTCATTTTCTTTATGGCTGATTCTTCAAATAAAATTATATTTAAGTTACACTCTGTATTATTACCTCGTAATACGAATATATATGCATCTAAGAATGCAACAATAACCGTAAACAGTACAGCAGTAAAAAAATCATTCCAATTACCCTCAGAAAAAAGAGCAAAAGTATAAATAAAAAACGCAATCACCGCACCTATTGATAATATTCCAGTTGAACCAGCCAAAAGTGTGGTTGCTCGTTCTCTTTCTTGTGAATATTCTGTTGCACGTGGACAATTAGGATAAGATTTATATGTATATGTTATTCTTGCCATAGTACAAATCACCTCACAAACTCAACAATTATTTTGCCTCGATGCTATAAGCATCTTCCGTTGTTTAAACCATCCTTGCATCGTAGTGTTATTACACATATATATTTTAGCATATATAATCATATATTTCAATAATTCACGCGTAATGTGTTGTATTATTTTAAAATAAAAACCCGCCCAAATTTCTTCGGGCGGATAATTTTAGTTTTTTGTGGGGAATCAAGGTTGTTTTATTTTAAGTGTTCACGCTAAAAAGTTTTGTCCTTTTCAAGTGATTTCACGCTAAAACACTTTGTCCCATAACATATAAATCGAATCACTTAGATTCTTTGATAGCAGCCTGTGCGGCAGCGAGGCGAGCAATCGGCACGCGGAATGGCGAGCAGGATACATAATCCAGGCCAATCTTATGGCAGAACTCCACGGAAACGGGGTCGCCGCCGTGTTCGCCGCAAATACCGCAGTGCAGAGCCGGACGCGTTTTCTTACCCAGCGTGACGGCCATATCCATCAACTTGCCGACACCGGTCTGGTCCAACTTGGCGAACGGGTCATTCTCGTAAATTTTGGTGTCGTAGTAGGCAGACAAGAATTTACCGGCATCGTCACGGCTGAAACCAAAGGTCATCTGCGTCAAATCGTTGGTACCGAAGCAGAAGAATTCTGCTTCTTTCGCAATATCGTCAGCCGTCAAGCAAGCACGCGGGATTTCCATCATCGTACCGACTTCGTACTTCAGGTCGGCGCCGGCAGCCGCAATTTCGGCATCGGCAGTTGCCACAACGATATCTTTCACGAATTTCATTTCCTTGACATCACCGGTCAACGGAATCATGATTTCGGGAACAATATTCCACTCGGCATGTTCTTTTTGCACCTTGATGGCCGCACGGATAACAGCAGTCGTCTGCATCTTCGCGATTTCGGGATACGTAACCGTCAAGCGGCAACCACGGTGTCCCATCATCGGGTTGAACTCGTGCAAGGAGGCGATAATCGCTTTGATATCCGCAACGGTCTTCCCTTGCGCCTTGGCCAACGCGGCAATGTCATCTTCCTCGGTGGGAACGAACTCATGCAGCGGGGGGTCTAAGAAACGGATGCAAACCGGTGTGCCTTCCAATGCCACGTACAACTTCTCAAAGTCGCCTTGCTGGTACGGAAGAATCTTCGCCAATGCCGCTTCGCGCTCTTCAACGGTATCCGCGCAAATCATTTCACGGAATGCCGCGATACGGTCAGCCTCAAAGAACATATGCTCGGTACGGCACAAGCCAATACCTTCAGCGCCCAACTCGCGGGCTTTCTTCGCATCGGCAGGCGTATCCGCATTGGTACGTACTTTCAGCGTGCGGAACTCATCCGCCCACGCCATAATACGGCCAAACTCGCCGGCAATTTCGGCGTCAACCGTCGGAATGATGCCGTCATAGATGTTACCGGTTGCACCGTCAATGGAGAGATAATCGCCCTCGTGGTAGGTTTTGCCTGCCAACTCAAACTGCTTATTCTCCTCGTCCATCTTGATGTCACCGCAGCCGGACACGCAGCAAGTACCCATACCGCGCGCCACAACCGCCGCGTGAGAAGTCATACCGCCGCGCACCGTCAAGATACCTTGCGCCGCTTTCATACCGGTAATGTCTTCG
Source organism: Acutalibacteraceae bacterium (assembly GCA_045537155.1). Taxonomy (GTDB): domain Bacteria; phylum Bacillota; class Clostridia; order Oscillospirales; family Acutalibacteraceae; genus RGIG3009. Next base: position 13,726 of record JAZSOY010000176.1, on the reverse strand, counting down.
GGAGATGTCTCCAAACGAACCAACACGACTTTCTCGCCACGCTCGTTCCACGCCACAGCATCGTCGGCGGTAAACACCACACGACCACATGCCGCACCGGGAGAAGCGCCCAAGCCTTTGCCCGCCGGAGTCGCGGTTTTCAATACTTTTTGGTCAAACTGAGGATGCAACAACGTATCCAAGTTACGCGGGTCAATCATCAACACCGCTTGTTTCGTATCAATCATGCCCTCGTCCACTAAGTCGCACGCAATTTTCAGCGCGGCTTTCGCGGTACGTTTGCCGTTACGCGTCTGCAACATAAACAGTTTGCCGTGCTCCACGGTAAACTCCATATCCTGCATATCCCGGTAATGGTTTTCCAAACGAGCACACACATCCTGGAATTGTTTGAACGCTTCCGGGAACTTTTCTGCCATTTCCGCAATCGGCATCGGGGTACGCACACCGGCCACCACGTCTTCACCCTGCGCGTTGGTCAAGAACTCACCCATCAAGCCCTTGTCACCGGTCGCGGGGTCACGCGTGAAAGCAACACCGGTACCGCAATCGTCGCCCATATTACCAAACGCCATCATCTGCACATTAACAGCCGTACCCCAGGAATACGGGATATCGTTATCGCGGCGGTACACGTTAGCACGCGGGTTGTCCCAAGAGCGGAACACGGCTTCCACGGCGCCCATTAACTGCTCTTTCGGGTCGGCAGGGAAGTCCTTACCAATCTTGTTCTTGTATTCCGCTTTGAACTGGCCGGCCAACGTCTTCAAATCGTCTGCCGTTAATTCAACGTCCTGCGTAACGCCTTTTTCTTCCTTCATCTTGTCGATAAGTTCCTCAAAGTACTTCTTACCGACTTCCATAACAACATCAGAATACATCTGGATAAAACGGCGATAACAATCCCACGCCCAACGCGGATTACCGGATTTCTCAGCAATCGTATCGACCACGGTTTCGTTCAAACCGAGGTTCAGGATAGTATCCATCATACCCGGCATAGAAGCGCGTGCACCGGAACGCACCGACACCAACAGAGGATTTTCCTTATCACCGAATTTCTTACCGGTAATTTCCTCCATCTTGACAATATACTCCATAATCTGGGCTTGAATATCCTCGTTGATGCGACGGCCGTCCTCATAATACTGAGTGCAGGCCTCTGTGGTGATAGTGAAACCTTGCGGCACCGGCAAACCGAGGCCGGTCATTTCTGCCAAGTTCGCACCTTTACCTCCGAGCAACTCACGCATGGATGCGTTGCCCTCTTTGAACAAATAGACATACTTGTGACTCATTCGCGCAGTCTTCCTCTCTGTGTTTTTCTACCATGAGTATCCCCTCATGGAAATATGCAGACAGGGTTGTCCACATAACCGGATATATTATACCAAAGATTTCTATAATTGCAAAGAGGTTTTTTGATTTTTTGCAAATTTATCGTTTTAACCATTATTTTTCGCAAAAATACCCTTAGGCTTGTTAAAATCCATTGCAAAAAGTTGAAAATAGCGATATAATGTTGGGTGTATTTCCAGATTTCTTGCTGTGAGCCCACACGCGGTCGTGTCGTTGGTGACCGCTCGATATCGACGGCGGAGGGATTGTATGTCATTTATACGCGAAATAACCTATCATCAACAAGGGCGTGCACCCTATGTGCGCCATCCGCACACCGATAACGATTCTTTGGAAGTGATTCAAATTCTTACCGGGGACGGGAACGCCTTAATCGGTGACCAAACCTATCCCCTTTTCCCCGGTACGTTGTTGTTTATTGATGCGTCTACCATTCATTCTCTCAATCCTCAATCGGAGGAAACCTACTGTCGTAACAAACTCATTGTCAGTCGCCATGCGGTTGAAAAATCACTGCAAGCCGTCGATGCACTCTCGTTGCTGACCCCGCTTTATGAAAAGGGCGGCGCGTGTTTCACACTGGCACCCGATGTTGCCGGTGAAGTGGATACGGTATTCCGTCGGATGGCAGACAATCGCGACGATAGCGGCATAATTTACGGAGCGTTCATTCGTTTGGTCACGATGATGTTCCCGCATGAACGATTGTATGCCGAGGTAGCGGATACGCGTGTAGAACGTGTGTTGCATTGTCTGCACACGCGATACGCTGAACCACTCACGATTGATACACTGGCAGACGAAGCGTGTATTAGTAAATATTATCTGTGCCGACTGTTCCGTGCGTATACCGGTATGAGTATCGTACAATATCTTAATGAACAGCGATTAACCACTGCGCGTCGGTTGCTAACGCAAACACGTCATTCCATCACGACCATCGCACAGGATTGCGGTTTCAGTAGCCCCTCGCATTTTTGCGCCTTGTTCCACCAGCGCGAAGGGATGACGCCGCGCGATTTTCGGAATATTCACGCAAAACGGCACTAACCACCTAAAAACACCGCCTGCGAACAGACGGCGTTTATCTCGTCAGCGTTTATCCTCCTGCGGTGCGTGCCCGAATTGTTTCACATAGGCACGATAAAACGCTGAATAATCGTTATATCCACATTCGTAGCACGCCTCGTTCGCCGTCGCTCCCGAGCGAATCCGGTCGCGTGCCGTCAGCAAGCGTTTGATTGTCACGTATTGTCGCAAGGACGAGCCGGTATTGCTTTTCAAAATGCGGTTGATTTGTGATTGACTGAGAAACAAGGCGTGACTGACTTTCTCCAGAGAGATATCCGTAAACAAATGTTGATTGATGTAGTCAATCAACCGCGTTGCCGCATCGGACTGCCGCTTGGTGGTTCCGCGAGTACGTAACACACGCGACGCTTCACTGCAGATAAACAGTACCATACTTGTCAGAGTCGGGGTATCCAGTTCCGCACCGTGCTTGGAGAGATACTGCATCAAATCGGCACAGTGATTGTGTCCGAAATCCGCAGACGTAAAGCGATTGTCACTGCCGAGAGGGCGCGCCATCATCGGGGCAAACAACGTATTGTCCGGGTCGACCGATTGGAATGCGGTAATCGGCAACGTAATACCAATCCGTTCATAGGGGACATCCGGCGAATTGACAATCAATTTGTGTGCTTCCAACGGGCGTTTGAACAAAATATCGTGTGGTTGTAACGGATAGGCCGTACCCTCTATCAAATACGTACAATTGCCGCTGATAAAGTAGTAGATTTCCAGCACATCGTGCGTGTGCATCAGGCAACTGTTTTCCGGTTGCACATCCAACCGATGTACGATTTCAAACCCCTCAAACCCCCTTGACCACAGCTCTTGATGCATAGCCTATCCCCCCTTTTTGACGAAGTATAGCACAAAATGCACAGAAATGCAATGGTTTTGCAAAATATAGCAATGTTGATTGCTAATCACGTTATATATAATAAAGATAAACAACAAGGTGTAGGGGGATAAAACGATGCGTTACGGTGTGTGTAATTCCGACCCGTCTATGATACCGGTTATCAAAAAATACGGGTACGATTTCTTTGAAGGTGCGTGGCTTTTGCTGCGCGATATGAGCGAAGAAGAATGGGAAAGTATGCGGCGTGCCATTCAGGAAAACGACCTGCCGATGGAGGGCGTCAACTGTTTTGCCGCACCGGAGGAAGCCGGTCAAATCGTGAATTGGTCGCCGGAATACGCCGACGCTTATTTGCTCAAGATGTTGGAGTGCTTGTCGCCATTGGGACTCAAGTATATTGTTATCGGCAGCGGTGAGGCTCGGCAAATTCCCGATGGAATGACCTACGCGCAAGCGGCGGAAAAATTTGCTGCTATTTTGCGCCGTTACGGTGCGATTGCCGAACCGTACGGTGTTACCATCATCGTGGAACCGTTGGCAAGTGTGTTCACGAACTTCATTAATTTGGTGTCGGAGGCTGCTGACATTTGCCGTAAGGTGAACCATCCGAACGTTGGCTGCTTGGCTGACTTTTTCCATATGGCACAGATGAAGGAACCCCATTCGGTCATTCGCGAATCGATGGATTGTATCAAACACATTCATCTGCAAACCGCCAAGTGCCGCAATCCGCGTTTCGGTGATGAGGAAGAAGTGCGTGCAATGGCAGCCGCGTTGAAAGATGCCGGTTATGACGGTCGCGGGGTCACCGAGGGGGACGTTTCTCCGGATTTTGAAACCACTATTCGCGAATTCAGCGAAATGAAATATTTGTTTTCGTAATCAAAAAATCAAGATAAAGAAAGGATTGGAGAGTATGAGTGTTAAGGTAGGCGTTATCGGCATCGGTAACCAAGGAGGCACACACTTCACGACGATGGCGAAAGGGGTTTGCCCCGACTTGGAGGTTGTCGCGGTAGCGGATATCAATCCGGCACGTTTGGAATGGGCAAAGGAACAATGCCCCACCATCCAGTGCTTTGATGACGCGATAGCCATGCTGGACAGCGGTTTGATTGAGGCGTGCGTCATTGCGGTGCCCCACTATTATCATCCGCCGTATGCCATCGAGTGTATGAAACGCGGCATCCACGTGATGGTGGAAAAACCGGCCGGCGTGTACACCAAACAGGTACGTGAAATGAACGCGGTTGCTGACGAACATCCGGATATCGTCTTCGGTATGATGTTCAATGTCCGTACCGTAGAGGTATTCCAAAGACTGCGTGAGTTGGTCAAATCCGGTAACTACGGTGAAATCCGCCGCGTCAACTGGATAATTACCGACTGGTATCGTCCGCAGGCCTATTACGATTCGGGTGATTGGCGCGCCACATGGTCCGGTGAGGGCGGCGGTGTATTGATGAATCAGTGCCCGCACCAGTTTGATTTGTTACAATGGATTTGCGGCGTACCGGTTAAGGTGCAATCCTTTGTCCACTACGGTAAGTGGCATGATATTGAAGTCGAGGACGATGCCACGGCTTATATGGAATTTGCCAACGGTGCCACCGGCGTATTTGTCACATCCACCGGCGATGCGGTGGGTACGAACCGCTTGGAAATCCAGATGGATAAAGCGCGTTTTATTGCCGAAGGCAATACGATACGTATTGACGAATATGAAATGTCCGAACCGGAATTTTCCGCAACCAACACGCAACCGTTCGGTGATATTCCGTTCACCACCAAAACGCTGGTATGCGACAAACCGGCAACCTATCACATTGCCGTGCTGAACGCATGGGGCGATGCCATACTTCGTGGCGGCAAGCTGATGGCAGACGGCCGTGAAGGCATTAACAGTGCTATGATTGCTAATGCGATTCAGTTATCGGCTTTCCTCAATCAGCCGGTTGAACTGCCGTTTGATGACGACCTGTTCTACAATGAACTGATGAAGCGCGTTGCCACCTCGCGCCGCAAAGAAAATGTCAAGCAAGTATTTACCGATACCAGCAAGACCTTCTCGGGTGCCGATAAGAAATAAGCACAATACAAACGCCCCACGCTGTCCCAAGGGACCGCGTGGGGCGTTTTATTTTTTATTCCATCGTGTTGACGTTCGAAAACACCACTTCCAACGGCAACGACGGCACCGATAGGGACAACGGAATACCGGTATCCGCATCACACACCAATACATACTGTCCATTGGTGCCGTTTCCGGCAACGGTGACTTTGCCGTCCTCAACGGTACGTTCCCCGTCGCCGCGTTGTACAGCATCCAGCGCGGCCAGTACTTCTTCGCCCAAAGCGCTTTCCGGTACCGAGGAGGGGTCAACGGTAAATTGAAGTCCGCGGAATGAGAGTGTCACCTGCTCGCCGTCCCATTCTGCCACCAGTCCATCCAGGGTGGCCGGTTCGGTAAAAGATACGCTCAACGTACCTGCTGACCGACGCGTTACGGTACCGACGACTCGCATTTTCTGATACTGTGCTTCTATCGTGCAGGTAAAGCCATCTCCCAACAACTCCGCAGACGGCGATGTGCGACGACACGCCGTCAATAGACTCACCATTACCACCATTGCCCACACCGCAACCCGACGCATATTGGTTCACTCCTGCTGTTCAATTTGCAGAAACAATGCGCCGAGTTCTCCCAACATATCGGAAGGGAGCATCGCGTGTTGCGACAGCCTTGCTGCCGCGCGCTCTCCTGCCGCACCGTGTAGATATACACTGCATCGGGCGGCGTCCCAAGGACTCATTCCCTGCGCCACGAAGGATGCCAACATACCGGCCAACACATCTCCACTGCCGCCGACTGCCATACCGGCATTGCCGGTGTCGTTTACCCATACCTGTCCGTCCGACGATGCTACCACCGTGCGGTGGCCCTTGAGTATGACCGTGGCACCAAACTGCTCTGCCGCTTTGCTCGCGGCGGCAATACGGTCACGTTGAATCTCGTCAACCGAGCAGTGCATCAACCGCGCCAATTCCAACGGATGCGGTGTCAACACAAGCGGCGCGCGCATTGTTTCCGGTATCACTATATGCTGTGCCGCCACATTTATACCATCGGCATCCAAAATAATCGGGCAGGTCGTTTGTTGTAACAATGCGGCCACCATCTCGGCAATTTCCGGAGATTGTCCCAATCCACAACCCACCAAAATGACATCGGCAGGACGTGTCAACAAACAGCCTGCAGTATCGGCACCAACCCTCTCATACGGCAGATATACCGCTTCCGGCAACTGCGATGCCACAATCGGATAAAGGGATGACGGCAACGCTGCGACCACCAAGCCGACACCGCAACGCAACGCGGCTGCAGCGGCGAAATAGGCTGCTCCGGCCATCCCGTAACTGCCACATACCGACAATACCGTGCCGTAGGTCCCTTTGTGGCTGTCAGCCGCACGCGGTGTAAAACAACGGCGGATATCTTCTCGCATGGGGGTTCCTCCTTTCAACGACAACGGAGAACAGCGTGGGATTCCCACGCTGTTCTCTTACTTATTCCAATCTTTTTGTAACAAACGCGGCAAGGAATGTTCAAATGCCGCGGCCACACGCTCGTCCGGTTGAAATATCACCAGCGTGTACCCCTTTTTCTTACTGCGATAACTAAAGCAATATAACCCGTCTTCTTTGGTGGAAGGAGCCGCTATAACGGTGCGGTCCAACTGACGGCCTTGCCACTCCTCAGCGCGATAACGACCGGCACTTTCCAACTTCGCCAGCGACACCGAAACCACGCGTTGACGTTTCCGGCGGGCCACAATGCGGTCAATATCCACATCCCCATTGGTGATACAATATTCGTATTCAATGTTCATTCCCGACAACAGACGCCACAGGCCATAGCCAATCGGAAACAGTAAAATCAGCATAAATTGTCCCAATAACAGAAACAGTACCACAATCAACACCGACGCTAATGCCATCAACAATACCGCACATAGAATTTGTGCCGGTGTCTTTTTACGCACCACAATTTGCTCTACAAACGTATCCAATTCGGTCACTCCTTTACGGTTTCAGTATACACGCTTTTTGCAGAAAAAGCAATTACTTTTCCTCGTCAAAAAATCGCACAATGGCTTCTGCTGCGGGACGCGTCATCCCCTTGACAGCCGCCAATTGTTCGACGGTAGCCTCACGCACGGCGGCAACCGAACCGAAATGCCGCAACAGCAGCGCCGCGCGCTTGTCGCCCACGCCGGCAATGCCGGTCAGCGTACTGCCGACTACCCGTCGCCGCTTTTGGCGATGATAACCGATGGCAAATCGGTGTACTTCTTCCTGAATAGATGCCGCCAATGTGAATGCCGCGCGACGTCCTTGAATGGCGATTTCACCGCCCTCGGCCGTGATGGCACGTGTGCGATGGTGTCCGTCCTTGACCAAGCCAAAAACGGGAATCCCATAACCAAAGGCATCTACCAACGGTTTGACACTCTCCAGTTGCCCTTTGCCGCCATCGAGCAGAATGACGTCCGGCAATTCACCAAACCCCTCACCGCTGTCGCGGTGTTGAGCATATTCCTGCAACCGCCGTTCTAACACCTCACGCAGGCAGGCAAGGTCGTCTTGTCCCGATGCTTCGCGAATGGCAAAACGACGGTAATCCTGCCGCGAAGGTTTGCCATTCCGAAACACCACCATAACGCCCACCGCATCGGCCCCGCCGGTATGCGAAATATCATAACTTTCAATACGACACGGCGGTGTTCCCAGCCCCAGCAACTGTTGCAGTTCTGTCAATGCCGTGACATCGCGCCCACCGGTTTCCAACTGTCGCGCTACGCGTTCGGCGGCGTTTTCACGACACATCGTTAACAATTGTGCCTGCCTGCCACGTTGTGGAAATACCAGTTTCACCACATAACGCGCACCCTGTGCCGCCGCCTGTTCGGTCAACCAACGCTCCAACAATTCGGTGTCCTCTACCGGTCCGTCCAACACGATACGCGGCGGAATACGGTCGCGGAGCGTGTAGTAGCGGCGTAAGAACTCCGCTGTTGCCGCCGGTACATCTTCCACCGCGTCCATCGGAAATTCCTCGCGGTCGGACAGTGCGCCCGACGCAAAACGGAACACCTCAAAACACGCCACCCCTCCGGCCTGTGCCAACGCAATGACATCTTGGTGCGGCACAGTGGAGTGTACCACTTTTTGTTTTTCGCCCAATTTGTCCAACGCGCGAATACGGTCACGCAGACGCGCCGCCGTTTCAAAATCCAACGCCTCCGCCGCCACGCGCATCCGCTCGGTCAGTAAGGCACTTAACTTGGCACTGCCTTGCGTCAAATACAACACTGCTTGCTCCACACGCTCGGCATACGCCGCCTCACTCACCCGACCGTTGCACGGCGCGCAACATTGTCCGATGTGGTGATTGAGGCAAGGGCGCTCACCACGTTTGCCGTATTGTAACGGCTTTTTGCAGGTGGATAGTTGAAACAACCGATTGACTTCGTCCACCGCTTGTCGCACCACAAACGAACTCATATAGGGACCAAGATACCGCGCACCATCCTCGACACGCTGTTTCACCTCGCTGATACGTGAATACGGCGGCGGCGAAATGCGAATATAGCGATATCCCTTGTCGTCTTTAAGCAAAATATTATACTTTGGTGCATATTGCTTGATTAACGAACATTCCAGCACTAACGCTTCAAACTCGCTATCCGCGACCAGATACTCAAATGTGTCCACCCGACTAACCATTTGGCGCACCTTTTCGGTGTGGTTGGTGTCAGAGCCGAAATATTGACTGACACGGTTGCGGAGTACTTTGGCTTTGCCAATATAAATGATGGTGCCGCGCGCATCTTTCATCAAATACACGCCGGCTTGCATCGGCAAAGCCATGGCCTGCCGTCGCAATTCTTTGAGCTTATCGGTCAACCGTGTCACCTCCTTTATGGCGCAAAAAAGCGCAGTTGCACGACGCAACTGCGCTTCGAACACTCCACAGTCGCGTGAAGCCCTCGTTCAAAACCAACCTCTAACTTATTCCGTGAAACCGGAATCCACCAACGCCACCAACGCGTCTACTGCAGCATTTTCGTCGTTGCCGTCTGCAATGACACGAATTTGCGTGCCGCCGACAATGCCCAAGGACAGCACACCGAGCAAGCTCTTTGCATTTACGCGGCGCTCTTCTTTTTCCACCCAGATAGACGACTTAAATTCGTTCGCCTTTTGAATGAAAAACGTCGCCGGACGCGCGTGCAATCCCACTTGATTCTGTACCAAAACCTCTTTTACATACATACGACAACTCTCCTCTTATCAAATCACACGATTGTATCTGCAACCGGATTGCCAACAGGATATTACATAGTATACCGTCACTTCGAAAACGGTTACTCGGTTAAAAAATGTGCTGTGTATATTATATCACATTCTGTCGCTCGGTCAAACAAAACCGCAAGAAAAATATCGATTTTTTGCATTTTTGTTTGCCTGCCCTATTTTCGTAAAAAAGCTTGTCCGCAATTTGTGCAATTTGACAATGATGGTGGATAACTTTTAGTCACTTTGTGATGCGTTTTCGGACATCATTGCGCGTCTGGCTTCCTCCAAAAATACGCGTTCGCGCTCACTGAGTTGGGCGTTTTCCAACATATCGGGACGATGTTTCAACGTGCGCAACAATGCTTGCTCGCGCCGCCACGTAGCGATATGACCGTGATGCCCGCTCAACAATACCGGTGGCACTTCTCTGCCCTCCCATATCGCCGGACGGGTATATTGCGGATACTCCAGCAGCGAGGAAAAATGGCTTTCTTCCGTGAAACACTGTTCATCCGACAAGACACCGGGAATCATCCGTGCTACACAATCGGTCAACACCAATGCCGGCAATTCACCACCGGTCAACACATAATCACCGATGGAAATTTGTTCATCGACGAGTGCATCCAACACGCGTTCGTCGACGCCCTCATAATGTCCGCATAACAAACACACCTCCGGCAGTTCTGCCAATTCGCGTGCCCGTTGTTGTGTGAGGGTTTTTCCTTGCGGTGACAGATAAATCAGGTGCGGTCGATGACCGATATCCTCACAAACCGCACGGAAACAATCTGCAATCGGTTGTGCAAACATCACCATACCCATACCGCCGCCATACGGATAGTCATCCACTTGCTTTTGGCGGTTGTCCGTGTAGTCCCGAATTTGGTGAAACCGCAAATCTAAAATCCCCCGTTGACGCGCCCGACCGATGATGCTTTCGCCCATCATACGGTCACACGCCTCCGGAAACAAAGTCAGTATATCAATTCTCATCATCAAACAATCCCAACATCGGAAAAATCCGAATTTCGCCGCGTTCTACATCCACTTTGCGAATCACAGAGGGAATCGCAGGCATCAACACTTCCTGCCCTGCCGGGGTACGCAGGTGGTACACGTCGTTGGCACCCGTGTGTGTCACATCGGTACAAGTGCCGTACACCGCATCCGTATCATCGTCTATCACCGTACAACCGATGATATCACACATAAAATACTGTCCATCCTCCAACGACACATCGTTTCGGTCCAAGTACAACATCGTACCCCGCAACGCAGAGGCGGCTTCCACCGTGTCAACTCCCTCTAACTTGACAAGTGCTATCGTCTTATGTGCCCGTGCGTGTACACGCACCTTGCGTGCACCGCCGTCAAAATACAGCGTTTTTAATTTTGCCAGTACCTCCGGCGAATCGCACTCCGGACGTACGCGTACTTCGCCGCGCACCCCGTGTGTGCCCACAATCTCGCCGGCTTCCAAATACCGTTGTTTCGGCATACCTGCCCTCCGTTCGAAAAGACCTCCCACAGAGGTCTGTGAGAGGTGCTTCGGTCAATCGTCGATTTCGACAGCAACTTTGACGTTTTGACGCGATGCCGCTGCACGCATCACCGTACGCATGGCTTTCGCAATCCGTCCTTGTTTGCCAATGACGCGGCCCATATCTTCCGCCGCCACCTGAAGATGATACACAATCGTACCGTCCTCTTGAGGCTCATCCGGCGTGATGGTAACCGCTGCCGGATTGTCCACCAATCCGCGCACAATGGTCAACAACAACTCTTCCATAGTGTCCTACCTTTCGTGCTACTGCTGTTGGACGCTTATACGCCGGCCTTTTTCAGCAACGCTTTCACGGTATCGGTAGGCTGTGCGCCGTTAGCAATCCATTTCTGTGCTTTTTCGACGTCCACCTTCACCACTGCCGGCTCTTCCAACGGGTTATAGTAACCCAATTCCTCAATGAAACGACCGTCACGAGGATAACGGGAATCCGCCACCACGATACGGTAGAAAGGAGCTTTTTTCGCGCCCATACGACGCAATCTGATTTTTACTGCCATTGTTGGTACCTCCAAAAATAAAGTGTTTATTCTTCAAACCCGATTGCCATAGCAACCTGTATTGAATACATTAGAATCCAAATCTGCCGCCTTGACCGAGGGAACCCAGGCCCGGTGGCATAAAACGGCCGCCTTTTTTGCCCATATTTTTCATCTGCTTCATCAACTGCCGCATACTGTTGTACTGTTTCAGCAGACGGTTGACGTCTTCCACGCGCATACCGCAACCGGCGGCAATCCGACGTTTGCGCGAGGGATTGATGATATCCGGTTTCTCACGTTCACGCTTGGTCATCGATAAAATGATGGCTTCCGTGCGCGCAAACTGCCTCTCGTCGATATCCACGTCTTTCAGTTGTTTGCCCATACCGGGAATCATCCCGAGCAAACTCTTGACGTCACCCATCTTTTGAATTTGTCGGAATTGGTCCAGCAAATCGTTCAAATCGAACGAGTTATGACGCAGTTTCTCCGCCAACGCCTCGGCTTCGCGCTCATCAATTTGTTGTTGGGCCTTTTCAATGAAGGACAACACATCGCCCATACCGAGAATCCGGGATGCCATCCGTTCCGGATGGAACACTTCCAAATCGTCGAGTTTTTCACCGACGCCGGCAAACTTAACCGGTTTCCCCGTAACCGCACGCACCGACAGTGCCGCACCGCCACGCGTATCACCGTCTAACTTCGTCAAAATAACGCCGCTGATTTCCAGCATTTCGTTAAACGATTTGGCGACATTCACCGCATCTTGACCGGTCATCGCATCCACAACCAACAAAATTTCCTGCGGTTCAACGGCTCGACAAATAGTCTGCAATTCCGCCATCAGCTGCTCATCGATGTGCAACCGACCGGCCGTATCCAAAATGACATAATCGTTGCCGTGGTCACGGGCGTGGATGACGGCTTGTTTGGCAATCTCCACCGGATTGGCGGTGCCGCGCTCAAATACCGGCACGCCGGCGGCTTCGCCCACGACTTGCAACTGTGTAATGGCTGCCGGACGATACACGTCACACGCCACCAACAACGGACGATGTCCCTGTGCTTTGAGCATCTTACCGAGTTTGGCAGAATGGGTGGTTTTACCGGAGCCCTGCAAACCGCACATCATCACGACACACGGCGGGCGATTACTCCGCGCCAACGGACTGGCATCACCGCCCATCAGGGCTGTCAGTTCCTCATTGACCAATTTGATAACCATTTGCGCCGGTGTCAGGCTTTCCATCACCTTTTCACCCACCGCACGCTCGGCTACCGTCGCCGTAAACTCTTTGGCGACTTTATAGTTCACGTCCGCTTCCAGCAACGCCAAACGCACTTCGCGCATTGCCTCTTTGACATCGGCTTCCGTCAACTTACCCTTATTTTTCAGCCGTTTGAACGCGGCTGACAGTTTTTCGGACAACCCTTCAAATGCCACGCTCGTTACCTCTCTCTCAGTTGTTGTGCCAAATCGATAATGCGTTCGGCACGCTGTTCAACCTCGTGCGGTCCACCACACTGCTCGTTCAAGGATTGTATCTCCTGCGCCGCACGGTAAATGGCATCCAATCCTGCTTGCATTTCGCGAAAACGACCGGCGAGTTCCAGACGTTCCTCCATCTCGCGCATTTGTGCTTCCGCCCGTTTGAGAGAATCACGCACACCCTGACGCGTGATATGCTGGTTTTCGGCAATTTCCGCGAGGGACAAGTCCTCCTCATAGTACAACGTCACCACCTGACGTTGCTTATCCGTAAGCATATCTCCGTAAAAATCAAACAGCCATGCGATATCCATATTTTTCGGCATCCTTGTCCCTCCTCTCACGCGTTTTTTGGTGTAAAGGAAATTTCCTTTACAGGGATTATAACACAGCCCTTTGGCGATGTCAACCCCCCACGGCAAATTTTCTTTACAACCTGTCGCCTTTCTGCTACAATAAGGGTTGTATGGGGGTGTCGGTATGGCGCAACGGATTGACATAGCGATTGTCGGAGGCGGTGCCGCCGGCTTGGCGGC